>JABGQJ010001013.1 GCA_018648945.1 Victivallales bacterium | reverse complement strand
CCGCGCTCAGGGACGAGCGCATCTCCATGGCTGGGATGTGCGAAGCGGTGCGCGGCGGTGGCTCGGACGCTGGAGATGCGGCGGTCCCCGCCGCGAAGGCGCTGCCGTGCCGATCTCGGGGGGACTCTTGGCACTCGGATGGCTGTGGTAGGCGTGGTTCCCCGTCGCCCGTTCCGGGCACGTTTCCGTGGCCGGATCGGGAATGCCGAGTGCCACTCGGCGATTCCAGGAAGGTCCCTCAACGGGGATTGAGCTGGGAGGCGAGGTAGCTCCATTGCATGATCCAGAGGGGATTCATGGCACTGGTGGTGACGGCGTCGTACTCGGGGGCGGGGTTGCAGGTGAGGGGGAGTTTGACCGGTGAGCCGTCGGCCCGGTGGAAGGTCTGGCCGCCGTCGTCCGAGTAGGCGAAGAGGTTGTGGAGGGCATAGCGGGCGTTCTCGTCCACCCCGCGGACACCGATCTGCACATGCATCCGGTTGTCCAGATCGAACTGCACGCCTCTGGTGGAGCGCAGGTAGTCGTAGAAGTGCGGTTGCCACGCCCAAGCGAGGACCCGTGGGCCACCTTCGCCTGGAATGCTGCCACGATACTGCTTGTAGAGTCGGCTCATCCATTGCGGGGCGTGGGCTTTGGCCGATTCGACGACGCCACCGGCAAGGCCACCCACCGCTGACCACGTTCGGGCGTCTGCATCGTACTTGAAGAAGCCCCAGCTCTGGAAGCCCCAGGCGTTGGTCCGGCCATATAGATAAAGCTCGCCCTGGTTGTCCTGGACGAAGTTCATGTAGTTCAGGTAGGTTGCCGGCAGGTCGCGCGGATTGGCGTTCGTGCCGACGAATTCGAACTCGGTGATGTCCTCGGGTCTCTTCGACACCCAGTACATCTTGGTGGGATGCGCGGGGTTGCTGCGGTCTGGCGAGAAACCCAGCTTCTCCCAGACTCCCGGCATGTAGTTGCCGTAGCTTGGCATGTTGTGCTGGCCACCCATCACATGGATGTAGCCGTTCTTGTCGATTGCCACGACCCAGGAGCGCACCTTCGCATCCTGCGCGCTGAAGATGAAGTTCTCGCCGCCGATGTAGACTGTTTCTACCGTGCCATCGGGAGCGATCTTCTGGAGATTGGCGCGGCGCATGACGGAGACATTGCCATTCAACCACATCGGGGCGTCGGGGTTCTTGCCGGCATCGCGCGCCAACACTTTCTCATAGAACTCCTGCGTGATGGTCTCGCAACCAGCGTAAGACTTGCCCTCGCCGAACTTGTAGGTGTAGCCCTTGTGCGCCGCCATGGCGGTGTAGGAGCGGTCGTGGATGTCGCCGCGTCCGTCGCGATGCCTGTCGTTCTGGGACAGAAAGAGAACCCCGTTCTTCTTGAGCAATTCCTTGGCAGCGTCCAGCCCGTCCATGTACTGGCCCTTCTCCGCCAGTTCGCGAGTCTTGGCGAAGTCGGGCCGTTGCAGATCCAGCTTGTCCAGGATGGGCTTGGCAAAGGCCTGACCGAGGAGCTTGCGCACGGTGGGATCGTCCGGGTGTATCCTGAGCAGGGCGTAGAGCAGGGCATTGCGCTGGATTTCGTTCACGCGTGGGATATGCGCGCCATCAGCGTCCAGTTCCGCCTGTAGAGCCTGCTTCAACACACTGGTCGCTGCCCGCGCACGTCCCCCCATCGCGCCCAGGGCCAGTGCGGCAGAGGCCCGCTCGGCCGGGGCCGCATCCTGGTTCCCGAGCACCTCGACAAGCTCTGCCACGGCCGGTTGCAGGATGTCAAAGGCCCCGAGCTTCTGTAGGACCAGCACCGCATCGTAGCGTAGCGGCGCATTCCGCAGGGCTTTCTCCAGATAGGGTCGGAGCACAGCCGCATTCTGCGCCACGTCTCCGCTCCACTTGCCCTTGTGCATCAGGATCAATGCGTGGCGTTGCCGCTCTGGAGACTCCTTGCCCAATCGCGACAGAGCGACGAATCGACCATCAATACGGACCTCATCGGCTGCCAGTAGGTGCGGGGTTGCCTGCGGGGGTGTCGCAGCAGCCAGTTTCTGGACTTCCGCGTCGTCCAGGGCACGGTCGAAGATGACCAAGTGGCGCAGGGAGCCGTCCAGTGATTGCGAGGCAGCCGGGTGCACGCCCCACCAGTCGGCATCGTACCCCGCCAGAATCGCATGGGGCTTACTTGCGGGCGTGTAGGATACGTCCTGTTTGGCGTGGGCGAGCTTGCCGTTGATGTAGAGCTTGCCCTCGCCATTCTTGAACGTGTATGCGATGTGCTGCCAGGTGCTGGCTGGGATGCTGACTTTGGTGTCCAGGGAGCGCAGGGCGTCCTTCATGCCGTTGCTGACGATCTCCACGCCCAGTTCGCCCTTGAGGCGCACGGAAACCGGCAACGGTCGTCGCGGCCAACTGCCGATGATGGCGACTCCTTCGCGTCCGTAGGAGCTCCGGCGGCTGAATACCCAGACTCCGACGCTGAACGCCTCGCCAAAGTAGGTGGCGTGGCCCGGAATCTCGACGAACTGGTAGGCACTGCTGAAG
>JABGQJ010001012.1 GCA_018648945.1 Victivallales bacterium | reverse complement strand
CGGGCTCGACGTGACGTCGGGCGGGCATCGGGGATCCTCCACGGATATGGGGGATGTGAGCCACGTGATGCCCGCAATCCACCCGCACGTGGGCGGCGGTGCAGGGAAATTCCACGGAGCCGATTTCCGGATCGTGGACAAGCAACTCGCCTACCTCGACAGCGCGAAGATCCTGGCCGGCTGCCTGGTGGACCTACTGAGCGATGGGGCGGCTGAGGCCAAACGCATCTGCCGGGAATCGCCCCCCGCCATGACCAAAACCCAGTTCATCGACCACATGCGGGAAAACTGCACGCACACGCAGCACGATTTCACAGAAGAGTGACCGGCCACCGCAACAGGTGGCAGGAGGAAGGGGACCTAAGGGACCAAAGCGACCAAAGGGACGGGGGAAGTCGCATGCAAGCACGATCCGACGTCGCAGCAGGCCGCGCATGGGTGGTTCAGGCTAGCGGACGGGGGTCTGCTGTTGGGTGGCAGACCACCCCATGGCTGCGGATAGCTTCAGTACCAGTGCGGGCACCAGCAGCAGAAGCCCGACAACCGGGAAGATCCCGAAAAGCAGGCTGACCAGACTGGCGAAGAGGAGTCCCTTCACCAGACCCCGCATGCCCTTGCGCGCCGAACGCTTCAGGAGGACAAACAGCGCGAACGGCAAAGCCGCCGCCGCAAAGGCCAGCAGGCAGAGCCCCAGGCGCTGCGCGGCCATCTGAAAACTGCGGGCCACCCCTCGCGCGGTCACCACCATGGCCCCCCGGGGAGTGGCCAGGCGGATGGTCTCCCAGCGCGCGTCGTCCGCTCCGGGGAAATCCACATCCAGGCTGGCCAACCCCTGGGCCTGGGGAATGTCGGCGGCTACGCCACCCAACTGTAGCGAGCCGGTAAGGGGCATGAAGGAGTCACGGCTGTCCGCGAAGACCCCCAATGCTCGCGGTACCGCCCTGCCAGAGGCATCAATAACGAAAGCGACCTTGCCATCCGTGGCCCCGAACGGGCCGGCTGTAGCCGCACCGCCATCGCGGCCAGAAACGACGTCCGACGACTTTCCAGCCTTTATCGCAGTGCTGAAATCGAGTCCCAGATTAGGCGCACCCCGGGTCGTCTTCGCGGCCGGGGCATTCGCTGCATTCTGCACAATCAGGGCACGGTTCTGTCCCTGCCGCCAATCCCGGTGCTGAGCGGTCGTCTTCGCCGGCAACGCGCCGACTACCGCACCCGATGTAGGGGTGTCCGTCCCAGCCGTGACCTGCGGTTGCGCCCATTTCCAGGCGACCTCGCCCATTGCCCCCTCAGGCTGGCGCGGCGCTGCCCTCGGCTTTTCGGGGACCTCCCTACTCCAGTTGAAGTAGCCAGCCGTGTCCTTGCCAGCCAGCTTGGCCTTCTGCCTGGCAAAAACCTGCTGGAAGGCCATGCCGTTGTCTATGCCTGCGGGCAGCTTCTTCTGTTCGGCAATCTGCTGCTCCCCCAGGGCCAAGGTCTGCTCCACCTGCTTGCGGTTCTCATCGACGAGCCCTCCCTGGGGCTCGTCCAACGGCGTTGGCTGACTCATTTCGCCCTTCAGCTTGCGCAGGTTGTAGGTCGCCCGCTTCTGGGCCCAGGCATTGGAAGACTGCAGAGCCTGCACCAGCCGCTTGGCCTGCATGTTCTGGTACGCCAGGTAGCCTGCCTGGAACTGCTCCCGACTGCCCACCAACCCCATCGTGCCATCGAACTGGAACCACTGACGGTCGCGGGGCAAGCGCAACTCAAGTTGGCTGCGCTCTGGCGTCACATTGAGGGGCCGAATCACCGGGAAGGTGATCTTGCCGCCGATTCTGGGCAGACGGGTCGTGCCCCCGTACTTGAGGGTGACCGTGTAGTCCAGATCCCCGGCCGCCGTCTTCACTAGGGGAACGGAGACACGACGTGGTGCCGTCGCCTCCATGATCACCGGCTTCACCAACTCCTGGCCGACCCGCGCCGTCCACAACGCGGCGCCTGCTGGCACGTCGATCTCAAGGAACTGCTCGGTCCGGTTGTCCACGTAGAACACCTGGGTGCCTCGGAAGGCCCCGGCGTTGTCGATCATCAGCACGGTGCGCGCCAAGCCGATCCGCGCGCCCGCCGTTTCCACCGCCTCGCGCCGCTGAATCCGCAATGCCATCCGGGGGGCAGTTTCGGTGCCACGGACCAGGAATGCCTGGCTGGCACCAGCGCCCAGCAAACGGGACACCGCGCCCCAATGCTGGCTCTGCTGGGCCAATGGCTCCAGCCCCACACTTGCCTCGCGGTCCACGACCACCTCGTCGCGGCCGGCACTCTCCGCCACCAGGATGCGCCGAATCGTCCTGCCGGTCGTGACCAACGGCGGCACAGCTACGGCTTCGCCGCCCGACCGCACTCGGTCCATCCGGACCAACACCTTGATCTCCCCCACCACTTCGTCCTGGAGTTCCAGCTGAACCCGGGCCACCTGGTCCACCACCTGCACCACCTTGCGGCGCAGCAGAGGGCAACTGATCTCGGCCTCGGCCTGAGTCGCAGGGAGCTCGAACCG
>JABGQJ010001011.1 GCA_018648945.1 Victivallales bacterium | reverse complement strand
ATGCTGATGGCCTGCGTGGTACGGACCACAGCGCATGCCGACGCCAACGTTCTCCAGCCCCTCGGAGAGGCAGGTATTGAAGATGGCGTAGCCGATATAGGGGTAGATGATGGACTGGGGGATGTCCGTGGGCGGGCGGGCGAGCGTCTCTCCGTTGGTAGTTGCGGCGTACCACAGGGCGTAGGGATCCTTGGCACGGGCGCCGAGCCAACCGGCGAGGCTGGCTGCGTACGGACCGACGATGCTGACGTTGCCGCGCGACGAATTGTCGGCGAAGCTGATCGCATAGGCACTGGGCGGCGCCAGGTACATGGGAAAGCGGCAGGTCTGAGCAAGCCAGGGATGGTCGTAGAGATTGGTGTCGGCCACCAGCAGCATGAGGTCGGCGTAGTTGGCCAACATGCCGACGCCGTAGGCCCAATAGCTGATGCCTTCCTGGTTCTCGCCGTCGAAGCCCATGCTGGGCAAGATGCGGTAGGTGAAGTTCTGCAGCGACACATCCAGCCATTCCTCGGCTTCGGGGATGACGCCGAGGAGGGCGAGCGCGGATTCGGCGACGATCGTGTTCTTCTTCCAGGGGTGGTTCTGGGCCGGATTGATGCGGAAAGGGCGAATGCGGGTATAGAACTGGAGGATGCGCTCCTTGAGGATGGCGAGGACACGCTCCTTCTCCTCGGGCGAGAGCTGGGCCTCGCAAGCGTCGTAGCTCCAGATCATGCCCTTGAGCAGACTGGCGGCCTGGAGATCACCGTAGCGGGCGGCGCTGCCGCCTTTGGGGTCCCACTCGCAGGCGGCGAGGAGGAGCGTCTTGGCCGCCTCGATGGTGGCCTTGTCCTGGGTGACCATGGCAGCTTTGGCGGTGCGTTCGAGGTGGGTGCCGTAGCGGGCGGTGGTCTTGTCGGCGACCTTGCCATACCAGTCGATCCAGTTCGGCCAGCGGGGATCGTCCTTGACATATGGACCGGGATGCTCGGGCACGCCTAGCTTGAGGTAGCTCTGGGCGCGACGGATCTGCGTGGCGCGTTCGGATTCGCTGAGCGGCTTGCCATCCGGGCGATGGCGGGCGAGCAGGCGCGGGTGGGGCTTGGCGATGATGGCGGCCATATCGAGCGTGGGCGGTCGGTAGGAGTGGGTGCGCTCGGGGATGGTGAGCTTCTGAATGTTCCCCCAGCCCTCGAAGAGCTCACTGGAGATCTCCCGCCGGAAGTACCAGATGCCCGGTTTGAGCGGCTTCTCTGGAATGTAGAAGGGACGGGGTGAGGTGATGGTGACGACCGTGGTCTGATCGGTGGGGAACGATGGATCTTGGGAGTACTGCAGGCGTTGGCCGGGGTCCATCTTGCCATGCCAGTCGAAGAGTGGCGGGTTGTTGTGGCATGTGTAGGGGGGGCCAGCAAGGGCGGATTGGTCGGGATTGCCCACATAGAGCCGGACATTGTCGAACCAGACCTTCAGTTCGCAGGGGCTGTCGCCATTGGCCTTCTTGTCCTTGGAGCGGGCATAGAGCTGGATGCGGTTCAGAACCAGCCCCTTCTCCATCTCCACGCCAAATTGTGGCTTCAGGGTGGCCAGGGGCAATTCCACATGCCGCCAATCGGCGGAGATCCTGTCGCTGTGCCAGAAGGCTTGCTTGCCATCCTTGTTGAAGATCATCCCGAGATAGGCGCCCTGGAAGCCGTCGGGAATCTCCTCGCGATGGTCGAAGGCGAGGATCAGGTTTTTCTCGATGGTAACCGGCATGTCTAGATTGAGCTGAGCAAAGACAATGGGCTTGGTGGCGGCCAGTTGCAGGCACCCGCCCTCGATGTCCTTCCTAGGCACGACCGTTACCTCGACACCCTTGCCATACGTGAGTCCCTTGCCCTCGGGGACGGCCCCATCCTCGAAGTCGAACCGCCAGATCTCACGCGGAGTTACCCCCGCGCCCACTAGGGCAAGGCCAAGGATAGAGACGGCGATACGCAGGGAGAAGCCATTCATGGTCTAGCGTCCTTCTGGGGTCCAGGCGCAGCGGCCGCCGTTCTCAAGCAGGAAGCGCATGATCTCGCGGTGGCAGGTGAGTTGCTGATCGACCAGGGAGTCGGGATCGGGGAACACCACGTTGCCCGCGCGGTCCTTGCCGGAGAAGCCGTGACAGGGGGACTCGATGACCATGGGGAGCGCGCCGCAATGGAGGTTGAGGGCAGTATCCAGGTTGTAGACGCCGCGCGGGGCCTTGGTGGGATCGCCTTCGAGTGCCGGATCGTCCGTGCTCTGCAGGCCGGCCTTGGCCAGACCCCCGTGGACGGCGGCGTAGAGCCGGTCGAAGGTGGGGGCCAGGGCTGCCTCGACGAAGGGGCGGTGCATGCGGATGTAGTAGTTGTTGCCAGGCGCGCCGGTGTGCATGTTGGAGATCAAGTCCGGGCGCTCCTCGGCGCAGAGCTGGAGCAGCGCTTCGGTCTCGGGCTGGCGGTTGGGGGAGAAGAAATCGTCATGCTGGATATTCACGCCGCCGTCATTCGGGTAGCCGCCGGGAAACATGGTCTTGGCGAAGTCGA
>JABGQJ010001010.1 GCA_018648945.1 Victivallales bacterium | reverse complement strand
CCTTCAGGAATGAAAGCGACACTTCAGGGTTTCTTGCCGTCACTCTTGAGAGGTACTTCTCGACGTTGGTCTCGTTGAGCATCCGCGAGTCTCATGTAACTGATGAATACAGGTAGGAGGAAGGGGCTTCGGGGCTGCGGGCCCGACGGCTACCCCAGGGCCTCGGCGGCCCGGCGCATGCGGTCTGGGGAGTCGACTCCCCACGGGCAGCGTTCGGCGCATTGGCCACAGGCGCTGCAGGCGGATGGGGGCACGGCGAGGCGCGCGTACTCACGGGTTGCCCACGTGGTGTGCCCGGCCTCCCAGGCATCGAGGATGCGGGACACCGCGCCGATGTTGATGTCCTCGGGGCAGGGGAGGCAGTGGTTGCAGTAGACGCAGGTGGGCTCCCCGTCGCCAGGTTCCATGGCGGCCAGTTGTCCGCCAAAGTCCCGTTCTTCTGGCGAGCTAGTGATGAAAGCCAGGTCCTCCCGCAATTCCTGGAGATTCGCGGGGCCCGGCACCGCCGTGGCCACCCCGTGTCGCGATAGGGCGTAGGACAGTCCATGCACCGCTGTCAAACCGTCCGCCGCCCGCTCCCGGATCAGCTTGCCGCCCGCAAACACCTTCATGGCGACGACCCCCACATCATGGGCACAACAGGCGGCCAACACCGCATCGCGGTCGGCATCGCCATGCTCCCCGATGTGGACTGGGTACATCAGGACATCGACCGCGCCGCTCTCCACCGCCCGGATGGCGCCGGCTGCCGTATGTCCACTGAACCCAATGTATCGGGCCAGCCCCTGATCCCGGTAGCGCCGCACCTGGTCAAGGAAGGGACCAAGGGCCAAGTCCACGTCTTCCTCCTTGTCGACATTGTGCAGGAAGAGGACATCGACGTAGTCCGTCCGGAGCCGCCTGAGCAGATCCTCGAAGTAGGCCTGGCTTTCTGCCATGTCATTCGTCTTGCGGTACTGACCATCCGTTTCCGCCGCGCCAAAGTGCGCGGCCAGCGTCACCTGGGACCGGATGCCTTGCAGCGCATTGCCCATCCAGTCGCGGATTTCGGGCTGCGCATAGAAGAAATCGACGTAGTTCACCCCCGCCTCGACCGCCGTATGGAGCACCGCCGAGAGATTCTCCTGCGAGGTATTCAGCAGGTACTCCGTACCCAACCCGATCTCGGCGACCGACAGGCCCGTTCGTCCCAATATCCGTGACTTCATGAACTGACTCCCTGGGGCTCGTGCATCAGCGATCCGCCGAAACGTCTTCGGCCCCGTTGCCGAGCAGAATACACCCCGATCGGCCTGCGCACCAATGCACCCCATCTGTGTCTGCCCGGCAGGAATCCGAGACCGCCGGGCCTTCTTCGCGAAGGGCGTTGCCTGGGGGGGGACGATCTGCCCTCCCTTGACTTCGTTCGGGACTGCGGGCATCCTACGTCACGGCGAGGCCGTGCGGTCATTGTGCGTATGATGTGGAAAGCCGTGGAGAACCGAACCATGAAGAGTCAGCACCTCGCCGTGGTCCTCGGGCTCGCCCTGGGGATTTTGGCCCCGGCCATCGAGCTGTTTGTGGCGCCCGGCGGAAACGACGCCTGGTCGGGCCTGCTGGCCGAACCGAACCAAGCGGGAACGGACGGCCCTTTGGCAACGCTCCCTCGGGCGCGTGACGTGGTGCGGGAGCGCAGAGGGAAGGACGGTGATCCCGAGCCGGTCACGGTTACTCTGCGCGGCGGTACCCATGTTCTGGCGGAGACCTTTGAGCTGACCGCAGAAGACTCAGGCACAAGGGCCTGCCCAGTGACGTACCGGGCGTTCCCGGGTGAGATCGTCGTGCTCACGGGTGCCCGAGCCGTCCGGGGGTGGAAGCCTGCAGGTGACGGGCTGTTCGTGACCTCGCTGGCCGGGAAGGGCTTCTCGCGCCTGCGCCCCCACCAGCTGTTCTTCCGCGGCAAGCGCCAGACCTTGGCAAGGCACCCCAATCTGGACCCGGAGCACCCGCATACGGGGGGCTTGCTCTACGTCGATGCCCCGTCCTACGGGAACAACAAAACGGGGTTCCGCTACGCTCCCGGCGAGATCCCCCTCGACCAATGGAAGAACGTGTCCCAGGCGGAGGTGAATATCTTCCCGTACAACTGTTGGGACCACAATATCGTCCCGGTCCGTCGCACCACGGAAGCGATCCGCCACATCCAGCTTCGCTATCCAGTGGCCGGCAGAATCCACGAGGGCAATCGCTATTTCGTACAGGGGGTCCGCGAGGCCCTAGACGTGGCGGGTGAGTGGCATGCGGACTGGCAAACTGGCGAACTCGCCTTCCGGCCGCCGGGTGGGAAGCTTGACGATGGGGATGTGACGATCCCTGTGGTCGAGAACCTCGTGCTGCTGCGGGGAACTGCCGCTGCCCCGATTCGCCACGTCACGTTCACCGGCTTTCACTTCACCCACGCCGAACAGGATGGGATCATCCTCGACGGCGCTGACCAATGTGCTGTCACGGCCTGTAGGTTCCGCCATCTCGGCGGCATCGCAGTCAATGCCGGGTTTGCCCG
>JABGQJ010000101.1 GCA_018648945.1 Victivallales bacterium | reverse complement strand
CGCGTGTTCCCCGGTCTCTGCCGCCGGTCAGTCCTGCCCAGGAAGCTGCCACAGAGGAGGCCCCGACCGGTCTCTTCGCCGAACCGCAGCTCTTCCTGGCAGAGGACCTGAGCGAGGCGGAGATCGGCAGTGTCTGGCCGAACCGCCGGCATGAGGAAGTGGCTGGGGACGGACGCGTCCTGTCCTTTTTCACGGCGGGCGACCGACATGTGGTGCTCAGGGCGAAGGAACTCCGCCAGGAGCGGGCGACTGGTGCCATTCTGCGTACGCGGCAGGCGGTGACGGGTGACCCCTGCCTGCTGTCGAGCACCTGCTATATGCGCGGCGCGTTCCTGTCGCAGGTGGCTCTCGGCAACCTGTCCATGAACATCGCCGTGACGATCAGCCGCGACCCCCTGCATGTGTTGCGTGCCGCCGGTATGCGCGTCTTTTTACACCGGAACGGCCAGACCGAGTTGCTCGGCGTCCCCTCCGCGTTCGAGAACACACCGACCAGTTGCCGCTGGCTCTATCTGTCCGATGACGACCGCATCGAGGTCACCGTCTGGGCAGGGCAGGGGACTCAGGCGCTGTACCTTCACTTGCAGAGCGCGTTGTCCCGTCAGTTCACGATCTTCACCGGGCTGGCCATGGGCGACGCTGGCTGCCAGCCAGCCTTCGCGGATGTCGCGAAGGTCGGCGATGCCGCAGTCGTCCTGCGCCCCGCGCCCGGTGGCCGCTTCGCCGAACGCTATCCTGACGGGGAGGCACGCTTGGTGCCGGAAGATGCATCGCTGGTCAGACGGCTCGGTGACGACCATCTACTCTATGCGGATGGGGCGTCGCGAGGCAGTTCCGCTCTTGTGATGGAGACACGGTCGACGGAGAGCTTCCGGCTGGCGATCACCGGTCGACTTCTGGCCGAGGACACGGTCCCAACCCACGAGGAACTGTTCTCCGGGATGGCAGCCACCGCTGAGATCGAGTCGGGCACCGCCTTCCACCGTCGCCTGCTTGGTCTGGACATGGCAAGCGACGACGCGCGAATCAGCTCCCTGCAGACCATGCTCCCATGGCTGGTCCAGAACGCCATGGTTCACCTTACCGCCCCACACGGCCTGGAACAGTATCTGGGGGCAGCGTGGGGCACGCGCGACGTGTGCCAAGGCTCCGTGGAGATGCTGCTCGCCCTTGGACACTGCGAGCAGGCCCGGGAGATTATTCGGACCGTGCTCGCCAATCAGGACGTCTCCGGCACATGGCGCCAGTGGTTCATGTTTGACCGCAATGCGGACATTCGTGCTGGCGACGCCCACGGTGACGTGGTGTTCTGGCCGCTCCGCGCGCTCTGCGAGTACGTGGAGGCCAGCAACGACCTGTCCTTCCTTGACGAGCAACTGCCCTACTACGACGGGGCCGCAGTCGCCGAGACCGTGGTCGAGCATGTGGGACGCGCACTTGCCGCCGTCCGCGGCGAGTTCGTACCAGGCACGGCACTGGTCCGCTATGGACATGGCGACTGGAACGACAGCCTGCAGCCCGCTGATCCGGAACTCGCCAAGTCCATGGTCAGCAGTTGGACCGTGGCCCTCTGCTGCCAGACGCTACGTGGTTTGGCTAAGGTGTTTGAGCAGGCTGGGCGCTCCGCGCTCGCCCGCAATCTCCGCGTGCTCCTGGCCCAGGCGGAGAACGATTTCCGGAAGCACCTGATCCACGACGGCACGGTCTGTGGCTTTGCTGTACTCGATGACGCCGGACAGGCGCGCCCGCTGCTGCATCCGCAGGACCAGGAGACCGGCATCCACTACCGACTGCTGCCCATGATCCGCGGGATCATCGCCGATGTCTTCGATGTCGGGGAGGCGAACCACCATGCGGATCTCATCCAGCAGCATCTGGTTGCTCCCGACGGCGCCCGGCTGATGGACCGTCCCCCCCAGTACCGTGGTGGCACCATGCGCATCTTCCAGCGAGGCGAGACGGCGACCTTCTTCGGTCGGGAGATCGGGATCATGTATGTCCACGCCCACCTGCGGTACTTGGGGGCGATGGCTCGCCTGGGACGGCCGGCCGCAGTGCTGGACGGACTCATGAAGATCGTCCCCGTGGACCTGCAGGAGCGCCTGCCCCAGGCCGTCATGCGGCAGAGCAACGCCTACTTCAGCAGTTCCGACGCCGCCTTTGCCGACCGAGAGCAGGCGGATCGCGAATATGATCGAGTGAAGGACGGCAGCGTCGCCGTCAAGGGCGGCTGGCGCATCTACTCCAGCGGCCCGGGGCTAGTCCTGCAGCTGGTCGTGCGTCATCTGCTCGGCATCCGTTTCCACTATGGGGACATCATCTTCGATCCTTCTCTCCCCGAGGACCTCGACGAGCTCTCGGTGGATTGGCAGCTGTGCGGTTGCCCCGTGTGTCTTCGCTATCGCCGGACTGGTACGTCCCAACTGGTTCTGAATGGCGAAGCGTTTGCCGCCCGCCCGAATTCTGGGCGCCACCGGCAAAGAGGCGTTGCTCTGAGCCGCGAGGCGTTCGCAGGGATGCTCAGGGCCGAGGGCAACGAGATCGTCATCGAGTTCTAGGAGTACCATGCATGTTCCGAGTTCAATGCGCAGCACAGAGTTGGTGGGTCCTTGCCTTCTCCTTGGCCCTGGGTCTGGGAGGCGCGACCATGGCAGGTGAGGGTGCCGACACCCAGATGGCCCCCCGACAGCTGCGAGCCGCCGGGCACCACTTGCGCATCGACCTCATGTGGCGTGCCGAGGATGCCCAGTGCTTCGAGATCTGGCGTGCCGATCGCGCCACGGGGCCGTTCCAGCTCATCCGGGAGAGGCACTTCCTGAGTGTGTTCACCGACTTCATCGGCCGGGACGGCATCACCCATCACTACCGCGTGCGCCCCGTCGCGGCAGGTGAGGCCACGTTGCCGTTCTCGGAGACCGTTGCGGGCACTTCCCAGGCGGAGGATGACGAGGCGTTCCTGACCGGCGTGCAGGAGGCCGGTATCCGCTACTTCTACGACTTCGCCCACCCCATCTCCGGCCTGGCGCGGGAATGGGGCTACAACGATGCCCGTCCCCATGCGCGCACCATCTGCGCGATCGGCGCCACGGGGATGGGGATGCTGAATCTGGTGGTCGGGCTTGAGCGTGGCGTGCTGCCGGCGAAGGGGACCAAGGCGTTGGTCCTGAAGATGCTGCGCTTCCTGGACGAGGATACCGAACGCTTCGACGGAGCCTTCTCCCACTGGATGGACGGCAACTCGGGCAAGGCATTGCCCTTCGCCAAGATTGGTGGCGCGGACATTGTCGAGACCGCCTTCCTCATGCAGGGCATTCTCGTGCTGCGTGAGTACTTCACGGACGGGGACGCTGTTTCGCGGGAAATCCGTCAGCGGGCCGATGCCCTCTGGCGCGCCGTGGAGTGGGACAAGTTCGCCGATCCCAGACAGCGTCTCTACTGGCATTGGCCCGTGCCCGAAGGCAAGCACGGCATGCGCATCACCGGCAGCAACGAGGGGCACCTGCCCTACTTGCTCGCGGTTGCCTCACCATCGCATCCCGCTCCGCCAGAGGTCTACCACAGCGGTTGGGTAGGCACGCATCAGGTACTGAACAAGCGATACTACGACGTGCCGCTGGAAGTCGGGCGCCCGCATGGCTTCCCGCTGTTCTGGACCCATTACTCGTACCTGGGATTCGATCCTCGGGGCATCCGTGACAGGCATGTGGCCGACTATTTCGAGCACCATCGGCGCGTCGCCCGCATCCACTATCTGTATGCGCTGGACAACCCGAAGAAGTTCAAGGGCTACGGGGCTGAATGCTGGGGACTGACATCCAGTTCCGGGCCCAAAGGCTATGGCGGTTGGACGCCCGTGCGGCACGATAATGGCACGATCGCCCCGACGGCAGCCCTGTCGAGCATGCCCTACGCCCCGGTGGAAGCGCTGGCGATGCTGAAGGGGCTGTACCGCGATCAGGGCGGGGAGCTATGGCGCGAATTCGGCTTCATGGACGCCTTCAACCCAACCGAGAACTGGGTGGCGCCACTCTGGATCGGGATTGATGTCGGGCCCATCGCACCGATGATCGAGAACCATCGCACCGGGCTCTGCTGGCGCTTGTTCATGCAGGCACCAGAGGTCCGGAAAGCCATCCGCACGCTGGGCATCCAGCGTGGGGAGCGGTAGGGAGAAGGCCATGGGTCAACCGAACATCCTCCTCATCACCAGCGACCAGCAACGCTGGGACTGCATGGGTATCCACAACCCGCATGTCAGGACGCCCAACCTGGACCGCCTGGCGGCGACGGGCATCGCCTACGACCGCGCCTACACGCCCAATCCCACCTGTACCCCGGCGCGGTGTTCGGTGTTGACCGGGCACTACCCGTCCCGCCACGGCTGCTACTGCATCGGCACCAACCTGCCCGCCGACTATCCCACCGTTCCCGCCCGTCTGCAGGAGCACGGCTACTACACGGCGCTGTTGGGCAAGGCCCATTTCACCTCCTGCCTGGATCCGGAGAGCTTTGAGTCGGCTCCGCACATCCACAACGAGGAGTTCTTCCGCTCCTGGAACGGGCCGTTCTATGGCTTCGAACACGCCGAACTGGTGATTGGCCACTCGGTGGAGAAGCACGCTTGCGGCATGCACTACGGCATCTGGCTCAAGGACCAGGGCGTGGACATGGACCGGCACTTTGGCAATTGGGAGTATGCCGACTACGGCGTCTGGGATCTGCCCGAGGAGTTCCACAACTCCAAATGGACCGCCGACATCACCATCGGCGCCATCGACCGCGCGCAAGAGCAGGACCGTCCCTTCCTCCTCTGGGCCAGCTTCCAGGATCCGCACAACCCTTGCTTCGTGCCCCAGCCCTGGGCTAGCATGTACGACGACATGGAGCTCCCCGAGCTGGGCTATGCCGAAGGCGAGATGGACGGCAAGCCCCCCATCTACCAGCACAAGATCGACACCAACGCCTTCGGCGGTCCCGACCAGTTCGGACGCCAGAACTGGCACCCCACGAACACCAGCCAGTCCATCAACATGACCCCCGAGCGCACCCGCGAGCTCACCAAGCTCTACTACGGCATGGTCAGCCTGATGGACCACCATATTGGCCGGATTCTGGACGCCCTCGACGAACGTGGGCTGGCCGACAACACTATCGTCATCTTCACATCCGACCATGGCGACTACCTGGGCAACCATGGTCTTTGGTGGAAGGGCCTCCCCGCCTATGACGATGTCCTGCGCGTGCCGATGATTGTCCGCCATCCGGACTGCGAGACGCCCGGCGTGCGTAGCGATGCCATGCAGAGCCTAGTGGATCTGGGGACCACGTTCCTCAGCCTCGCCGGGTTGGTGCCGGAAGCGCTCCAGCAGGGGGTCGTGCAGACACCATCCTGGTCTCGGGCCGATGCTGTTTGCCGCGACTGGGCGCTGGCGGAATCGAGGCCGACCGACTCCGATTTCATGGAGAAGGTATTCTACAGCGAAGACTACAAGCTGGTGGTCTACCACGAGATCGAGTACGGTGAGCTCTACGACATGGCCAGCGACCCCGAACAGCGCATCAACCTCTACGACCTGCCCGAACACGCCGACCTGCGCACGCGCCTTCTCCGCCGCTTCATCGCCGCCGAAATGGAGAAGGAGGGCGTGCGCCGACCGCGCACGTCGGTGGCCTAGGCCATGAACTGTCTGCCAGCGCACCGATCCGGGAAACCCAAGGATACCACCATGAGAACAACGCTCCTCTCCCTGCTGCTCGCCCTATCCGGAGCGCTGCTTCCTGCCGCGCCGCCGAGGCCCAATGTCGTCGTCATCGTGGCCGACGATCTCGGCTATGGCGACGTGAGCTACCAGGGCGGCGATGTCGCAACTCCGCGCATTGACTCAATTGCCCGAAACGGCGTGACCTTCACGGATGGGTATGTCACCTGCGCAGTCTGCGCTCCTTCGCGCGCCGGGTTGCTCACGGGACAATACCAGCAGCGCTTCGGGTTCTGGGACAACATCGGTCCATACCGCCGAGGCAAGAATATCGAGCCAGGCATCCCGACGGATCTCCCGATCCTCTCCGAACGCCTCAAGAAGCTGGGGTATACAACCGGCATCTTCGGCAAGACGCACGATGGCGACGCCGAGGAGATGATGGCCTTCAACCGTTGGGATGAGTTCTACGGCTTCAACAATGGGGCATCGAACTTCCTTGGCGACATGAACCGATCCAGCAACCCCATCTATCACAACCGCACGGTCGTGAGTTCGCCATATACCGCACGCGGCATCAAACACACCGATGTCTGCCAGAAGGGCGTGATCGTCAAGGACGCCGACCAGTACCTGACGGACAAGCTCGGCGAGATGGCTGTCCGGTTCATCGAGACGAACAAGGACCGATCGTTCCTCTGCTACGTTCCCTTCAACGCCATCCATGGGCCATTCCAGGCCCCGAAGGAGTTGGTGGACAAGTACGCCCACATCAAGAATCCCGAACGACGTCGTGTGATGGCCATGCTGGAATCGATGGATCAGAATGTCGGTCGCGTATTGGACGCGCTGAAGAAGCACGGCCTCATGGAGAACACCCTGATTGTGTTCCTGAGCGACAATGGTGGACACAAGGCATCGCCGAACAAGCCGTTGCGGGGCAAGAAGGGGACCTTCTGGGAAGGTGGGCTCCGGGTGCCTTTCTGCATGCGCTGGGATGGTCGCATCAAGTCCGGACAGATCTACCGTCGCCCCGTCATCGCGCTGGATATCCTGCCGACCGCGATGGCGGCCGCGGGTGTTTCTGCAGACCCCGCCTGGGAACTGGATGGCGTGGATCTCCTGCCCTATGTACGCGACGGGAAGGCCGGCGATCCGCACGAGGCCCTGCACTGGGCGTGGGGGCCAAGAACGGCCATTCGCAGGGGGGACCTGAAGGCAGTGTCGATGAACAAGGGCAAGACATTCATGTTGTTCGACCTCGCCAAGGATATCGGGGAGCAGCATGACTTGGCAGCGGAGCGCCCCGAGGAACTGGCGGCGCTCACCAAGATGCACCGCCAGTGGGAGAAGGCCCTGATGCCGCCTCAGTGGGGCTGGAACAAGGCACTTGGGTACAGAGATCCCGCGTTCGGCAAGCCAAAGTCCTACCAGCGTGAACAGACGCCGCGTCCAGCGGGAACCACCCGCAAGGGGAACGAGCAATGAGAATCGCAGATAGCTGGCAGTTGGCGGCGCGGGTCGGGCGTTTCCGGCCGGTCAGGACGTGTTTGGTCTGGCTGTGCGTGACGGCAGTGGCAAACGGTGCTGACGGGAAGAGGCCCAATATCCTCTTCATGCTTTCCGATGATCACGCTGTTCAGAGCATCGGCTGCTTCGGATCGGCCCTCCGCAAGTACAACCCCACGCCGAGTCTGGACCGGCTTGCCTCGGGGGGCGTTGCCTTCACCAATAGCTTCGTGCAGAACTCGATCTGTGCGCCGTCGAGAGCCGCCATCTTGACTGGGAAGTACAGCCATCTGAACGGCGTCCGCACGTGGCAGTCGTTCGACGGGTCACAGCAGACGATGCCCAAGCTCCTCCAGGCGGCAGGCTACCACACGGTTCTGGTCGGCAAGTGGCATCTCAAGAGCGATCCCACCGGATTCGACCAATGGACGATCCTGCCCGGACAGGGGGAATACTTCCGACCGAAGTTCCTCGATGCCAAACACGGCATGAAGAACCCCATCGTGAAGGAAGGCTACGTCAGCGAGGTCATCACTCGGATGGCGGAGGAAGCAATCCGCAACCGCCCGCAGGACAAGCCGCTGGCCATCTTCGTCCATCACAAATCCGCCCACATCCCCTTCCTCTGCGATCCGCGCGATCGCGAATGGCTGGCGGACGAGACGTTGCCGGAACCGGCTAATCTGCGCGACACTTGGGAAGGACGGCCAGCCGCCAAGACCGCCTGGAACAAGGTGCCGAACATCGAGATGCTACACAGGAAGTTCGACGGGAACGGGATCAAGAAGCCCGGGCGGGAGCGGCACAACGACCCGAAGGAGAAGGGCCTATCCATCCAGGAGCGGAACGCCCGCCGCTACCAGTACTACATGAAATCCTACCTGCGCACCGCTCGAAGCATCGACCGGTCCATGGGGGAGCTGCTCCAGGTCCTTGACGACGAGGACATGACGGATAGTACCGCCGTGGTCTACATGGCCGACCAGGGCTTCTATCTGGGTGAGCACGGCATGTCGGACAAGCGGTGGGCGTACGAGGAGTCGATGCGGACGCCGCTGATTATCCGCTATCCCGGCGCGCCGGCAGGGAAGAGAGTGGCCGCGTTTGCCATGAACCTGGATATTGCCCCGACGTTCCTCGATTGGGCAGGCGTCGCCGTGCCGAAGGACATGCAGGGACGCAGCCTGGCCCCGTTGGTGAAAGGAACGGTGCCGAAGGACTGGCGCGACCACGCGTACTATCGCTACTACGACTCGAAGGGCTACAACATCCCGCAGCACCAGGCTGTCAGGACAGCCACCCACAAACTGATCTTCTTCCCGAAGGCGAAACGCTACGAGCTCTTCGATCTGCAGAACGACCCCACGGAGATGAGCAATCTCGCCGCGTCCCCGGGACACAGTGAGTTGCTGGGCAAGCTCAAGGCCAAACTCGCCCAGGCCAGGCGAAACGCGGCGGACAACGACCCCGACGACTATCTGGAGAAGCGCTGAGGCGATGGGAACTGTGCCGGGGCATCGGGGACCGGTGACCCAGGAACGAGTCGCGCCTCCGCGTCCCGCATCAGGGGTTCGGTTGCGCCCCTTTGGCCTCTATCTCCTGGAGTTGCCGGTCGGCAAGCTGGCGCACGTTCGGGGGTACCGACGGATCGTCTCGCAGTGTCGCGTAGAGGGCCCGCGCCCTTTCCTCTTGACCCGTGGCACGGTAGCAGCGCCCCAGAAGCAGACGGGCATCGACACGGGTTGGCTGCCCCGCAATCAGAGGCTCGAGTATGGCGATGGCTTCGTCGGGGGAGCGGCCCGCCAGGTAGAATGCGAGGGTGTATGTGTAGGTTGCGTTCCCCGGGGCGTTTTCCACTGCGAGACGGCATAGGCGGATGGCCTCGTCTGGGTCCTGAGCCGCCGTGAGGACCGCCAGGTTGTAGGCTGCTTGGGAACGCGTCCCAGGCCCCTTGAGGGCCCGCCGCAGGTGCTTGGCTGCACCGGGGAGATCACCTGTCTCAGCGAGACCCAAGCCCAGATTGAGGTTGACGGCGGGGTGCTCGGGTTCGAAGCGGGTGGCTTGGCGAAGATACTCGACGCTTCGGGGAAGCTGTCCAAGCTGCGCGGCGGTCACGGAGGCATTGACGTAGGCTATCACCGCATCCTGGCGCAGTTCGATGGCTCGGTCGAATGCCTTGAGAGCCCCTTTCCGGTCGCCGCGCGCACTGAGGTAGTTGCCGAGGCCGTAATGCCCGGACCAGCTGTCGGGCTGCGAATGGAAGGAAGCGAGGAGCTCCTTCCCGGCTTTCCGCAGCATGTCGCGGTGCCGGGGATCGAGCGCGTTCCGGGGCAGAGCCGCAAGGGCGCTGGCCGCGCGGATCCGGACGAGGCGGTAGTCGTCGCCGAGAGCTCCGAGCAGTGCATCGGCCGTTGCCTTGTTGCCCAGATCAGCGGCCAGCGTGGTCGCGGCTGCACCGCGCACAAGGGGCGAAGCATGTGTGAGGCCACGACGCAGCGAGTCCCATTTCGACGACTCCGGGCATGTGTCCAACAACCGGACCAGCGAGGTGACCACCACGGGATCGGACTCCGCCTTCCCCACGTAGTCCAGCATGTCAGGCAGCGACTGCCACTTCCGGTTGCGGGCGGCCTCGACCAGTCCTCCCTCCAGCAGGATCTTCCGTCGCCAATGCCCTTCCGGGTGCCACCGTTGCACGGTCGCTGCCGCCCATTTGGCATCCCTCTCTCGATGGCAAATGGTACATGCGTTCTCGGAACCGAATTTCACACCGGCGGCGGGGCAGGGCGGGCGGAACGAATGGTCGCTGCGGTTCATGCGAGCGAACCTGGTCATTGGCATGTGGCAGGAGACACAGGTCGGTCCCCCCTTTGTTCCCGGCCCATGGTGCGAGTGCTGGGCAATGCGCGACACCCGGCGGCTGTGGCACGGCAGACAGGATGTGTTCGGTTTCTCTTGCTGGCGGAAGCGTCCGCTAGACGTGTGGCAGTGGATGCAGTCGAGGAGACCGGACTGGGCACAGGGATTCATCATCCACCCAGTCATCGTGTAGTTCTCTCCCAGATCCCGTCCGTCCGGGTGGAAATCGCTGTCCTCAAGGCAGACCAGATCGTAGTGGTCGAAGAACCGGTTGCCGGGGGCGAACGAGGGGCTGATAGGGCTGGCCTTGGCGTGGCACGGTGCGCAGGCGTCGTTCTTCTGTTTGCGTGAGAACCCGCCCCACCGCACCGTCCGCAGGTCCTTTGGCACCATGCCTTCGGGGGCTTCCCGACAGACCTTCACATGCTCCTGAGAGGGACCATGGCAGGCCTCGCAGTTGATGCCTGGCTCCCGCCAAGTCGTCTTGTAGGTATCCGTTGCCGGGTCGTAGTTCTTGTTCAGCTGGCTCACATGGCAGTTGTAGCAGGAGGTGTTGAAGGTCAGCGACGGGTCCTTCCAGTCAAGCGGAGCATCCGTCCGCTCACGGAAGTGTCGAACCATGCTGCCGGTCGTGTCGAACCACTGCCGTTCCCTGACATCGAAGGCCACTGGCAGGACCTGGAGCCGCCCCCGCTCAAGGGGAGTGAGGAAGAAGAACACGTTCTTGCCTCCCATCGCGTGCACCATGGGGTAGGATACCCGATCGGGATGGCTTTCCTCGACCACGCGCAACGCGGCCAGATCAACGGTGTAGCGCGACTTCCCCGCCGTGATAGGCCCTGTGGGCGGCACGAGAGCCGTCCGCGCCAGTTCCAGAGTCATGGGTTGCATGGCCTTGCCATGGTGGGAGGGCTCCCAGAGCTTGTAGAAACGCTCGTGGCACTCCCGGCACGATTCGGAGCCGGCATAGGCTCCCATCGGCTGCGCATACTCCGGGGCCCTTGGATGAGGTGCGGGATCATGGCGGACCAGCCACAGACCAAGCGCCAAGCCGATGCCGATGCCCACGGCTAGAACAACAAGGCCAGCAGACCGCCGGGAAAGCCGCCTATGGGGGGTGCCGTTAGTGTCCTTGCTTGTGCCGTCAGCTGTTGGCATAGTCCGGGACGCCTCCCTTGGCTTGGTTCCGCGTTGCTCTCGAACCGCCGTCTCGCCGCTCCTGCCTACACTGGCACAGGGGTATACCACGAATATAGCGTCCCCATCTCTGTCTACCACGGGCACACGAACTCGCCCCCCACCGGTCTCGGCTACCCGGGACAACGGCTGGGCCTGGCTGCAGAGCCCCAGAACCAGTGGGCGCACTGCACCGCATCCCGTTTCCTGGAGCCCTGCTCACTCAACGGCTGAAGCCAAGGCCTGCCCATAGATCAGGAGTTCGCTGATCCCTGGATGATTGTAGTTGTTCGAGCTACACCAATGACGCGGTGCCGGTCCCAGATCAATCAGGCGTGGATCAACGAAGGCCGCATGGTCCTCGGCGGCCGTCCTCTCCAGGATGGCATTGGTCTTCTCCCATGGTGGGCAACGACCGTCTTTCCACATGCATCCATTGACCTTGGGGACGCCCATCACGGTCACGGTCGCGCCGATGGCCTGGAAACGCTTGATCAGCTCTGCCGTGTTGGGGCCTGTTCGGTCGCTGCCGCGCTCGTTCATGCCGAATGCCAGGACCACCAAGTCGGGACGGGTGGCGAGCACAGTGTCGAGTCGTTCCGGGTACAGGCCCCCGGCAATGCCGGGACGGGGCATGGTCGGCCCCGACGCCGTGCTGCCGATGCCGCAGTTCAGGTACGCCGACTTCACTCCGTATTTGGCGTCCGAGGCCTCGGCAAGCCGCCAGTTCCACCCCATCTTGCAGTGTTTCTTGCCCGCGCCATCGCCGAAGTCAAAGACCTCGATCTTGTCCTGTGCGCCCGTTGCCTTGTAGCGCCTGAAGTAGCTCTCGATCCGGTCATGGGACACGGCATCCGGGCCGAACCCGACCCGTCCGGCCTGCACGGCGGTGATGCTGTCGCCTATGGTGGACCCCGATTTTCGGACCATCGGCTGGAGTGGCGCTGCAGCCGTTGTTGACCGCGCCGGAAGGGATCGGCCGATGACGAACGGACGAGACAAGAGCAGCAAGTCCGGCCCGGGCTCTGTCTGGTGTCGGGGAAGCGAAGGGGCATTGACGACTTCCCAATGGCGGGGATCACGCGCGGCTGTAAGCCGCCGCGCGCATCCGCCTTGCTCGATGGATGGCGGGTGCACTCATTGCTGTTTCTCAGACCACTCTGCAGTGATGCGGAACACCTTTGGCTCGGCCGGAAGCAGCGGGGTCCGGAGACACCCCTCGGCGTAGGCGATGTCCTGCCACGGGCCTCCCGGCGTGATCATCTCGACCCTGGAGATGGCGTATGGCGACGCGAGCGGAATGACGGTCAGCGGGTCGTGTCCGAGGTTGAAGAAGGCGAGCAGGTGGCGACCGTCCGCGAAACGCCGCAGCTTGAGGTAGACTTCGGCGTCGCCAGGGTAGTAGAAGGCGACGGGGTGGCAGCACAGCCAGCCCAGCAGTTCGACCAGTTCGCGCTTGCGGTCCTCATCGTAGAAACCGAAGGAGGAAAGCTCACGTTGCGAGCCGACACTCGCCGCGAATACGGCCACCCGGGCCCCGGATGCGTTGGCAAACAACGTCACGGCCGGGCCGACTTCCGTGAAGGACTCGCTCACCCCGGACTTGCGGTGCAATAGCACCGAGTGGATTCGTGTCTGCGGACCGGTCGGCGTCAGGCGCGAATACCGGACGGCTGGCCCCAACACGGTCTCCCCCCAACGCTCGCCCGAGACCCTGGCGCTGGTCCAGGGCTCGGCAGTCACACCCAGGTCGGCGCCGTACCCTCGCTGGCAGAGCTTCTCGGCCGCCGCGCCTTCCAGCAGCAGACCGTTGGCTAGCAGACGACGCAGATCATCATCCGGGAACAGATCCACGTCCTCTCCCGTGAGCAGCGCGGGAAGATTGGGCATCCGGGCATAGTTGCAGGGCAAGCCGAGTACGCCGAGCACCGCGCCCCAGGTCTTTGCCGAACCGCACGTGGCAACCCGGTCCGGGGCGGGATTGAACACCGACGCGAACGGCAGAACCGCAGCGGCGTATCCGGTCGGCGTACTGGCCTGGACGGCCTGGAACAAGGTCTCGTGGAACCCGCGGTACTTCGTGAGAATCGCGCGGTAGGCGGTGCCGCTGGCGGGCTGATAGGCGCGGGTGCGGGTGATCCAACTCTTGGCACCGTGGCAACCCTCGAGGATCGAGCCGGTGTAATGCGCGTGCATCAAGTGGGCGCCCGTGCTGTAGCGGTTCTGCGGACAGGTATCGGTCTCCGCGAGAATCGTGGTGTCCGGATCGAGCCCCGCGACCTGCACCGCGCCTTGGTACATCCGGCTGGGGAACGAGCGCATCTCGGGACTCAGATAACGGGCGTTGTTGATTCTGACCAGTGGGGAATTGCCCGCACCCGCCAGGCGTCGCGCCAGCGGGCCGGCATGGCGGATATCGCCGTAGCAGGCGCAGAAACTCCCCGGAATAGCGGGGGCCGTTTCATCGATTGCGTCGCGGATCACGCCCGCCAACCCCATCAGGGAATCCAGCAGAAGAGCGTCGTACTCACGGGCGATTCCGCGGTCCTCTCGCAGGGCGTCCAACAGATCTTCCCGCGTGTATGTCCGACCCAGCCGACGGCCGATCTCGGCCAGATGCAGTGGACAGTAGCAGCCATTCCGTCCGAGGAGCAGCCGGAAATCGTCATCGACCATGATGAAGGCCGGCTTCAGCGAGGCGAGATGCAGGAATGCGTCGAGAATGTAGTCCTGGAATGCCGGATCGAGCGGACACATCTGGTAGGCGGGCATGCCGTCGGGACGGATGATCTTCTGGTACTTCGCCGGCTCGTCGGGCGTCCATCCGTGTCCGATGGTGGCCTGCGCGAGGATGCCGAGACGCGAGGCATCACCCTTGAAGACCCGGCGGAAGGCGGCGAAGCGCTCCCCCAGTATCCGTGCCTTGTCCTCCGGAGGATCTCCCTCTGGCACCAGCGTCATGATGCAGGCGATGTCGGTGCAGACGCCGGTGTCGAGCAACGTTTCCGCATCGGCGGCGAGTTCATGCTCATGGCCGCGAAGCAGTGGCATGACGTGCAGGGCCTTGAGGTTAGGTCTCATGTTCTCCCTCTGTCGAACGCTTCGCTTCTGGGGCGACTGTGCTGACTGCGGAGCAGGCAGGTCAGTTGTCCCCAGTAAGCGCTTGTTCTGTCCTTGGTTCACGGGACCACTGAGTCTTTTGTGGGTGGCCCTTGGCTTTCGGGGTAGACTAGCGGTGCGAGCGGGCTGATTCCAGGAGGGAGCCCTCCCCATCAAGTGGTGCTGGTTGGCGGGAAGTGTCCAACGCGGGAGGTCTGGATCCGTTTTGGCGGTAGAGTAGAGCGCAACGGATGCGCGGGCTTCGCCGTGGGGCGTGCACGCGGGAGCATTGGGGCCGCTGACGGAGCTGGAACTGAGTATCGTTACTGGAGATTCGACCATGGGGAATGCCCTTCTGCGCGGATTGTCGCTCGCCGTCTGCACTGTCGTTGTGCCACTTGCCAGCGGACAGACGGATGCGACGAAAGTGGACCCCAATATGCGGGTGAAGAAGGTGGTCACGGACAATGTGACCTGGCACGATCCAAGGCAGGCACCGTTCCGGTTGCTGGGCTTCAAGTGGTTTGCCCAGGACAGCGTGTATCGACGACTGCCGGTCAAGCCCAAGCACGCGATCAGTGCCGCAGTGAACGGCCTCGCCAACCACACGGCCGGGGGGCAGGTCCAGTTCCGGACGGACAGCCGGCGGATCCAGGTCCGTGTCAGCCTGGACGGCAACCGGCCGATGTACCACATGGCGCAGACCGGGAAGTGTGGGTTCGACATCTATACGGGGGAACCGGGCGAGCAGGTCTTCGCAGGCGTCAGCAGGTTCAGCGGGGGCGCGGCGGAGTACGTGGCTCGTCTCGCCACGAATAGCACTGGCAAAGTCCAGCAGTACACCGTCAACTTCCCACTCTACAACGGGGTCAAGTCTGTCGAGGTCGGCCTGGTCACGGGTGCCAAAGTCGAGGCGCCGTCGCCGCTGGTGGATGATCGGGCGATCGTGGTCTACGGCACGTCGATCACGCAGGGGGGCTGCGCGTCCCGGCCAGGCATGTGCTACACCAACATCCTCAGTCGGCACCTGAATCGCGAGGTGGTGAACCTTGGCTTCTCCGGCTCAGGCAAGGGCGAACCCGAACTCGCGCGGTTGATCGGCGAGATCGGCAACAAGGCGATGGTGGTCATTGACATCGAGGCCAATACCCACGGGAAGCTGCGGAAGGTCCTCAAGCCGTTCATCGGAGAGCTCCGAGAGATCAATCACGACGTCCCCATTCTGGTGGTTTCTCGCATCCCGCTCAGCCGCGATGCCACCCCGA
>JABGQJ010001009.1 GCA_018648945.1 Victivallales bacterium | reverse complement strand
ACCCCGTTCCACTCCAGCCGCAGGTCTGGCCCATCGCCCTTGAAGAACGCCCGGAGATCGCCGGACACCAGCGGCAGGGCCACGCCATAGCGGCCATCTTCGGTCTCCCAGAGCACGAACTGCGTCTCGAATTCGAGCGCAAAGCTGTCCGTGCCGAAGGTGGGGCGCACCCACCACGGCTTGTAGCGCTCCAACGCGAGGTAGCGCTTGGGATCGCGCGGCTTGATGCCAGTCAGAGCGCCCTCGCGCAACCGCCCGGCGTCAAGAATGTAGAAGGTCCCTTCGCCAAGCCGTTCGCGGCGGATGTCGCGGGGAAGTCCAAGGATGGGGGAATGGGGCATATCTTGTGTTCCTTAGAGGAAAATCAGGCCGGATCGGGAATGGAATACTGGAATGGGGGAATGATGGGGAAGAGGAGAGTGATGCAGCCATTCCGCATCATTCCATCATTCCACTCTCATCGGTTGGAGCAAAAGGTAGTCCAGATTCAGGCCCTTGCCGTCCGTGTTCTCCAACCGAAAGGTATGCTGACCTGCGGAGAGACTCAGTTTCTGCGCTCCTTGCGCATGGTCCCACTCGCTGGCGTGGCTACCGAAGCCGCCGCTGCCGGGGAAGCGCAACGGTTCAGCCTGTCTGCCATCGACAATAAACGCGCGCGCGACGGGATGGGGAGAAGCGTAGCGGACAAGGAGCGAATAGGCACCAGCTTTGGGGACGGCGATACTCCACTCCAGCCAGTGCCCAGCGTCGTCCCAGTGCGAGATCGCCTTGCCAACCACGCCCTTCTTGTCTTCGCGGATGTGCACCTTGCCACCGCCTTCCTTGGCGATGGTTTCGGCCTCCACCCGCACACCGTCGCGGATGGGCTTGCTAGCGAGGCGGATGGGGACCTCGACGGTCATGTCGATAGTCTGCGGACCTGATTTGGAGCGCAACTGAGCGTCAATCGGCAGAGGCGTTCCCGCTGGCTGGCGGTCCTTGCTATGGAGTGTCGTCCCTTTGAGCTTCACGTTCAGCGTGGTCTCGCCGCCTACGAGGGCGGAGTTGGCCTCGACCGGGAAGGAAGCGGTGGTGCGGCCTCCAGGTTTGAGATGTATTTTCCTCGACGCGATCGAGGCGCCCCCTTTGGTCACCGTGAGAACGCCCTGCACGGACGCGGTCAGCGGGGCCGAGACCACCACCTGGCAGGTCGGCGGGGCCGCATCGGCAACCAGCGTGGCGTTCAGATTCGGCCAATGGGCCTCTGGCAGGTAGGAGAGAGTCGGGACCGCCGTGTAGCCCATGGTATCCATCACCATGTCCGCCCGGTACATCCGGTCCTTGAGCAAGCAGACGCGCCGGTCGTTGGCAGGGATCGTCGTGGAGTAGATGCGCAACTCGCCGAGAACACTCGTGATGAGTTCCTCGCGCCAGTCGCCGAGCACATCTGCCACCATGATCACCGAGCCCTCAATGCCGCTGGTCAGGATGCTGCCCTGGTAGTCGCTGATGCGCCCGTGCCGCACAATCTCCCGCTGCAGGTCCGCGTCCCAGTAGGCGCTCTGCAGGCTGTAGGTTTGGGGCAGGGCATCTCCCTCGAACCAGAGCAGGTCACCCTTGGCGCTCCAGAACCACGGTCCCTTGCGCACATTGGGGCGCTTCGAGATGCAGTCCACGGCGAGGCCTTCTCTGCCGGGAACCGTGGGGTCGAGATCCGCGCAGAGGCCCTTGCCATGGACATGACGCGTGGGCTTGTCGTATCCCCAGATGAACTCGCCGGTCTTGGCATCGACCATGCACATGCCGTTCTTCTGCGCTCGGCTCTCGATGCCATAGAAGATCTCCAGGCCGGGGCGGGTGGCATCGTGGTCGCCGATGTAGGCGAAATCGGGATGCCCCATGCCGGTGGTCCAGAGAGGAATGCCCGTGTCGTCCAGCATGACGCTACCCAGCATCACCTCGTCGCGCCCGTCGCCATCGGCATCGAAGCAGTGGGTCATGTGCTCGCCCTGGCCCCAGTAGCGGCGGGGTAGCTTCTCGTTGTCGTAGCGCCAGAGCTGCCGAAGTTCGCCGTTGCGGAACTCGTAGGCATCCACCTTCATGCGGCCATAGGTGCCGCGCAGAGCCAGCAGACAGGGCGTCTTGCCATCCAGGTAGGCCACCGCCATCTGATTGCGGGAAACCAAGGCATAGCGGTCGAGTCCCTCTCGATTGGGCCACGGCACCCGGGCCAGTTCCTTGCCGGTCTCGCCACTGAACACCGCCATCCACTCGGGGCCACTAGTCACTCTGCCGTCCTCGTCGCGGGGATCGCCCTCGCCGATCTTGGCGGCCACTTCGGCCTTGCCGTCGCCATCCAGATCCCAGGCGATCAGGGGGGAGTACCAGATCCCCCGCTCGATGGCTCGGCCCAGATCCAGCTTCCAGAGGAACGTCCCATCGTGCCGATAGGCCTCCAGCACGTAGGTGCCGTTGGTGTCGGGCGACTTTGACCAGTAGACTCCGGCGGGGTCGATATTCTTGTTTGGTGTCTTCAGCAAGTAGTCCAGGCGCCCGTCGCCAT
>JABGQJ010001008.1 GCA_018648945.1 Victivallales bacterium | reverse complement strand
GAGGCCCGGTACCCGCTGCGGCAGTAGAGGACAATCGAGTCCGTCTTGCCCTTCGCGTGGTCAGCGATCTTAGCGGCAATCTCACCATGGGGGATGTTGATCGCTTCCGCCAAATGCCCTGCCTTGAACTCCCTGGCAGTCCTGACGTCGATGAGTATGGTGTCTTTATCCATGGTCAGCGGCTTGCTCTCATACCCCTGCGAGCAGGACAGCGCCAGGACTGCTGCGAGACATACGGAAAGTGCTATCTTCATGTCGTTTCTCCATCGCCAGTGTAGCGGGTTCGGGCCTGCCCGCTGGAGGAAGTGAATGGTAACGGTTACGGTAGCGCATCTGACACCGCGCCTCAAGACAGGCTCCCGCGCCACGACAAGGAAATTCACCATGGGCATGCGACTCTCGCTGGTAACGATGGCATTGGTGGGGGCATTGTGGGGTGCCGGAAATGGGGCTGTATCCCTGGAGAACCTGGATGGGGTGAAGCTGGTCCTGCCAGTTGGCAAGACGCTCTCCGGGGCGAAGGCCTTCACGCTGGAGGCGTGGGTCCGGGTGGATGCCCGCAGTGACTGGACCAACCTGTGCAGCACGGCTGGGGGCTCCCCGGAGTCTGGGCTATCGGTCTCTCTGCATGGCAATGGCATCTACCCCTGTGCCCGCAATGGCGGCAACTACCACATCAACTTTGGCGGGGCCCACCGCCTGCATCAGTGGTTCCACATGGCCTACGTGTTCGATGGCTCGCTCCCGGCCAACCAGGCCATTCGGTTGTTCGTCGATGGCCAGCCACGGCCTTTCACCTACGTCCATATGGGCGAGAAGAAGCCGGCTGGCCTGCCCGAGGAGTTGGGCGATCTGGAGCTTGGACCCTTTGGCGGTGCGGTGGACGAGATCCGCATCTGGCGGTGCGCACTGAAGGCGGCCGAGGTCGCCGCATGGTGGTGGCGCGAGCTCGATGACACCCATCCCCGGCGGCAGGAACTCGCCCACCGCTTCGCCTTCGCTGGCGCTTTGACCGACAGCGCGGGTGGGACTGCCGCGACCTTGGCGGGCACCGAGCTTACGGCAGATGGCCCGCCGCTTGGGGACCGGGATGCGTTGGCTGGTCTTGGGATTGCCATGCGTTCGCGCTACGACTTCTACACTGGCGGTACGTTGGGCGAGATCCTGATCGAGGGTGCGCCCGAGGGTGAGTTCCAGCTCCAGGTCGCTCTGGGCGAGCGTGGTCTGGGCACTTCTCCGACCCAGGCGGTGCGGGGTGGGCTGATGGCCTCGTTCCCGCTCAGTTCCCTGCCCGAGGGGGAGTCTCAACTGCGCTGTGCCATTCTGCGCGGTGGGCGGGCGTTGGCCACCCGCGAGGTCAAGATCAAGCGCCTGCCGCCCAGGGCCAACCAGGTCCGCGTGGATCGTTTGACTGGCGGCGTGGAGGTGGACGGTTTGCCCCAGATTCCGTTTGGCTTCTACTGCTATACCAACCACACCGGCGACGACCATCCACAACCGGAACTGGCGGCGCAGGAGGTGGTGCGGGGGTTCACCATGATGAGCCCCTACCAGTCCTGCGCTCCCGAGCATCGGGCCCGCCGCAAAGCCTATTTGGACCGCTGCGCCCGGTTGGGTATGCGCGTACACTACAATGTGATCGTCCCCGCCCGCCATGCCGCGACAGACCCCAAGCAGGTCGAGGCAAATCTATCGCAGATCGAGGACGAGATCCGGGCCTTCCGCGACCATCCGGCGATTCTTGGCTACTACATCAGTGACGAGCCCGAGTTGCGCCGGGAGAGTCCCGAGGTGCTGGAGCGCATCTACCGTCGGATACGGGAGCTGGATCCATACCATCCGGTGACCATCGTCTTCATCTCGCCGCCGCCTGCCCAGCGCTACGCCAAGGCGCTGGACATCGTGATGTGCGATCCCTACCCGATTCCCAATCGTGGTCCGGCCTATGCGGGCGATCTCATTGGCCGTCTGAACAGTGCCTTTCAGTTGCGCAATCCGGTGTGGATTGTGCCCCAGGCGTTCGGTGGCAACGAGCACTGGGCGCGGGAGCCGACGCGGCAGGAGGAGCGCCTGATGACCTATCTGGGCGTCATGCAGGGGGCCACTGGCGTGCAGTTCTTCATCCGCGATGGCATGAACGGCTTCCCCAAATCCGCTGCGGCCTGGGCTGAGTGTGCGCTTTGTGCGGTGGAAGTGGCGCAGCTCACGCCCGACCTGCTCTCTGTCGAGCCCCGGCCAGCAGTGGTTGCGGAGCCCGCGCCCGTGCGCGTGACCGCCCGCCAACGCGATGGCTTGGTCACCGTGATCGCGGCCAACATCCAGAAGGCGCCCGCCGCTTTGATCGTCCGACTCCCCGATGTCGTTTTCACCGGGAAGGCGACGTGCCCCTTCGAGGACCGCACGGTGGACGTGAAGGAGGGCGTGATCGAGGATCTGATCGATACCTACGGCACCCGGGTCTATCAGTTCCGCATCGCCCCGGCTAGTCCGAGCCAGGCCACTCCCGCCAAGGAGAACGCATTGCGCAACGGTAGTTTCGAGTCC
>JABGQJ010001007.1 GCA_018648945.1 Victivallales bacterium | reverse complement strand
TTCATGATGCCATAGGCGAAGATCGCTTCCTCATCCCGGTAGTGGCTGGCCAGTTTCTGCCAGACATCGGCATAGGCCGCATTGGGGACCTCGGTCGTGCCGATGAGTTTGCCGTCGTACCGGGCGTAGTTGTGCATGTCGAGAATGAGCTTGAGGTCCCGGTCGCGGGCCAGCTTCACCACCCCGTCCATCCGGGCCACCTCAGCGGGATCGAGGGGAGCCATCAGTTGGTGCTGCATTCGCTCCCACTTGAAGGGCAGGCGGATGACTCGGAGTTCCTTCTTTTGGCAGTAGTCGAGCTGCTTGGCACCGGGATAGGTGTAGGCCTTGTTGAAGGCGCCTCGCCCTTTGCCGAACTCCGCGCCAGCCTGGCTGACGCCGATCATCTTCGCCTCCGGAGCAACGGGTGCTGCGGCGAAGGTGCAGAACATGGGGATCGATATGGCGAGGACGAGTGTTCTGTGCACGGCAGGCTCCGACAGCGATGGGTTGCGGGACAGACCATAAAGAGTACCGCGCGAGATGCCATTTTCCATATGCACGGCCGACGCTTGCCAACCGCCTGGCTACCCTTTAGGTTCGTAACGGAGCTGACCAAGATCCCCATGTCCAGGAGTCGTCACTGTGAAGATCCGTTCCCAGTTCCGTGCCGCCGTTGCCTTGCTTGCCGTTGCCACGGCCTCCCTGGCGCAGCCGGAGGTAGTCCCGATGAAGCCCACGTCCCCCAAGCCGGGCGAGATTGTGCTCAAGATGGACTTCGAATCGGCGGAGGCCCGCGGGCAGTGGTCCAAGCTGGACTGCGCCACCTGGGTGCAGCAGCCCGATCAGGGTACCTGCCTGAAGGTGACCGTGACCAAGGGCGAACCGGGTGAAGGCACGATGATCAACTTGCCACTGAACCTCGCCCGATACGCCAACTGCCGAATCCAGTTCCGCTGTCTGGCCAAGGCCGAGAATGTGTCAAAACCGAGCAAGACCTACCTCGGCGTGAAGTACATGCTCTACGCCACCTCCCCCACGTCCGGCCCCATCTGGGTCAACCAGAACAATGTCCATGGCACATTCGGCTGGCAGGAGCTGAGCTTCGTGGCAACGATCCCCAAGGACGTGAGCAAGGCTTCCCTCCAGCTTGGTCTCCAGGACTGCACCGGCACGGTCTTCCTCGATGACTTGGAGGCGACCGTGGTTCGCGTTCTGCCCACCCGTCCCAAGCCCGACCCCAACGCCCCGCCTGCCTTCACCGGTCATCCCGGCATCCCGCGTCTGCGTGGCTGCATGTCCCCGAACCAGTTCCGCGACGAGGATCTGAGGGTGCTCGGCAAGGAGTGGAACGCCAACCTGATCCGTTGGCAGATGACCACCAACTGGGGGGCTGGCTACAAGCACGCGTTGGACTACGATCTGGGCAAGTACAACGCCTGGCTCGATGCCGAACTGGAAGACCTAGAGAAGGCATTGGCGGCCTGCAAGAAGTACGGCATCCTGGCCGTGATCGACCTGCATTCCCCTCCCGGCGGGCGCCTGGAGAACCGTGACCTCGTGATGCTTCACGAGTCGAAGTACCGGCAGGCCTTCGTCGAGAACTGGGTGAAGATCGCCCGCCGTTTCAAGGACAACCCCGCCGTCTGGGGCTACGACCTGGTCAATGAGCCGGTCCAGAACGTCTTGCCGAAAGCAGGCGACCCCGACTACTTGGGGGTCCAGGTTCTCGCGGCCAAAGCGATCCGCAAGGTCGACCCCGACACCCCGATTATCATCGAGGTGGACCATTGGGACAGCGCCGAGGGCTTCAAGTACATCCAGCCCGTGGATGTGCCGCGCGTGATCTATCAAGTCCACATGTACCACCCCGGGAACTTCACCCACCAGGGCGTGTATGGCAGCAAGGTGGGCATCAGCTACCCCGGCAAGATCAACGGCGTGGAGACGGACAAGGAGATGCTGCGCGGGCATCTGGCCCCAGTCCGGGAGTTCCAGCTCGCCTACAACGCCCACATCTACGTGGGTGAGTTCAGCGCCATCCGCTGGGCCCCCGGCGACAGCGCCGCCAACTACCTGCGCGACTGCATCGAGATCTTCGAGGAATACGGCTGGGATTGGTCCTACCACGCCTTCCGCGAATGGGACGGCTGGAGCCTCGAACACGGCCCCGACAAGGACGACCGCAACCGCACCAAGACCCCCAGCAAACGCCTCCAGCTCATGCTCGACTGGTTCGGCAAGAACAAGAAGCCGTGAGTGACTTGCGGTGCAACGCAAGGTCGGAGGAGGAGAACATGCCCAAGCCCACAGACCAACCAGAATCCGCGCCTGTGCACACTGAGACGAAAGGGGTGGACGTTAGGTCGGCGGCAATCAGGACCCGCGCAGCTTGGTTGCTGAGGAAGTGCCTGCGATTCGCCCGCATCGCCTTGGTCATAGTGATCGTCGGCACTGTCTTGATCTACTTGAGACAAGGCCCGTTCTGGCTGAGCACAATCGAGATCATCTGCGGCAAGCCCGCCACGCTGGAGACCGTATACACATACAGCGATCTGAAGCACGG
>JABGQJ010001006.1 GCA_018648945.1 Victivallales bacterium | reverse complement strand
GAACGTCTGCCAGGTCGTTCCCACCCCCACATTCTCTCCCAGCCCAGCCGCCCCCCAGGGCTTGCCTCGTTCGAGGAGTACGACGCGAATGGTCCGGGCCGACGACGCGCGGCAGCGGAAGGACAGTTCGTAGACCTGTCCTTCGCCCAGGGCGGCACTCGGGAAAGGGCAGGCGAACTGCACGTGGTTCGACTTCCCCGTTGCCGTCACCTCGATCACCGCAACCGCGTTCCCGTCCACCGTTTCCACCTCCCAGGTGGCACGGGCATCCCTCTCGCTGTGCATGCTCCAAGGCGGTTGGCCCGCAGCGAACGTGCCGTTTGGCAGAGGGCCTTCAACTGCCGCAATGGAGGGGACAGAGGCGAGTGCCACGGCGGCGACCATGGTCGGGATGGACAAACGGTATGACATAGTCAGTCCCCGGGCAATCGCGTGGTGGCGGAGAGGCGCGGGAGATTCCGCCTTAGGGAGCGACCGGAGAGGACGGTCGCAGCAGTGCCTGGGGCGAGAACCCCAGAATCGGCGGGACGCCGCGCAGGTCCACGAAGTAGTCCTCGAAGGGTGCCTTGCTCGGCCTGTCGAGCTGCACGGACCAGACCTCTCCCTGCGGCTTCGCGGGGTGCACGGTATCGAACATGCATGCTTCTGTGATGTTGTCCTCGGTCCAGACCTGCTTCCCGGTTGCGTCGAAGACGGTTGCCTTGACTGCCTCGCCGCCTTCGCCCGACACCTTCACGCCAAACTCCGTCGTGCCTGGCGGCACCCAGAAGTAGAGTCGGCCCGTGAACAGGTGCAGCGGGAAGCAGCCGCGGGACTGCGCCAGGCAGAGAACATGGCTGGACTGCCGTGGGGCCACGCTGTTGCCGCCGGGCAGGCAGGTGACGGTGTAGATCCCCGTCGCCGGGGCCCTGAACGCGACCGTGCCTTCCTTCTGGAACAGGACCTTTGCCGCAGCAAGCACCTCGCCGGCGCCATCCGTGACGGTCACTGGCATCTCCTTGCCGCCGTAGCGCCCGACTTGGTCGTAGGAGAAGCGCAGCGACACGGAATCCTGGGCGGTCGCGTAGAGGAAGTACTTGGCCGTGAGCCGCTGGCGCACGGGCTGGGGTTGGCGTGCGGCGACCGGCGCATTGGGGATGATCGGCGCGAGAGTAGCAACGTCCAGCTTGAGCCTCGGGATGTACTTGAGCTTGCGGGCCGGAATCCACTCGTCGAGCTGGTCGGAAGTGAGTGCAATCCGTTCCACCTTGCCCTGTCGTTTGAGCAGGAAGGTCCCGGTGACATCGGTCAGCGGCGTGTCCCCGACCACATCGAGGAAGCGCAACGGCTGGCGGTCCATGGGGTCAGTGATGGTGCAGTCTACGAAGGTGATCCCCCCCATGGGATCGTAGGCACCCGACCGTGTACCGAGCATGATCGGCGACGTCTTGGGTCGCTCTGCCGCCACGTTGGCCACCGTGCAGCCCGCAATGCGCACCGCCATCCGCTTGGCCGGGACGTTGGTCAGGATAATGCCTGCTCCGCGCGTGTTCGCGAACGTGCAGTCCACCACCTCGACCGTGCCGCGCGGCGAGCCACCTTCGCCACCGTTGCTGGTCAGCAGATTGAGACCGAAGGAACTGGTGGTGCCGCGACAGTTCTCCAGGCGGATGGACATGGGCTTGGACGTGCCGTTCAAGGGGACCACGTACAGGGCGTAGGCACCGCCGACGTTGTTCTCGGACAAGCAATTGCGCATCACGCAGTTGACCAGCCGCTCTCCTGGGTGGTTGGGCTCGAAGTCAATTCCCGCCTGCGGGTTGGTGCCGGCCGTATTCTTCATCACCGTGTCCTCGATCAGCAGATTTTCGGCGCTGATGACGCTGATGCCCTGGCGATGGTGGTTGTCGCAGACGACGTCCTTGATATGGATATTGCTGCACGGGACCCCGCGCTTGGCGACGCCGATGTAGATTCCGTCCCCGCCACTGTCGGCCAGCGTGAGCCCGTAGACCTTCACGTTGTCACAGCTCAGCAGGGCGAGAGTATGGCGCCACTCCGCCTTCTCGTAGGCGTCGGTCGTGTAATCGGCCTTCCGCATGCGCAAGGTCGCGCCGTAGCCGGAGAGGGTGATGTCCTTCTTGAGACTGGCAGTGAACAGCGCATCGGTCTTCCCCTTGAATGCCCCCTTCTTTGCCAGCACCACCACGCCCTTCTCGAACACGATTTCCTGGTTGCTCGCCAGCTTGATCCGATCCACGATCCACGGTGCCCCGACATTGTCGACCACCAGCTTGGGAACCCCGGAATCGATGGCCGCCTGCAGTGCCGCAGTCGAGTCTGCCGGCGCAAACCCCCACCAGGAAGCCCGGGCCTCCTGGCGCTTCCCCGACCCGACCTCGTCGATTAACGCCTGGTTCTTGGCCCCGAAACACGTGCCACTCGCCAGCACTGCCAGAACGAAAATGGCATTCCATCGGATTCCTGCACTCACGGATATCTCCCTCTGGTCCGACTCGGCATGTTGAAGCCCTGCGCCGCAAGCTCAGAGCGAGTTGCGTTCCGGCG
>JABGQJ010001005.1 GCA_018648945.1 Victivallales bacterium | reverse complement strand
AGCGGCCCATGTGGCCGATCAATGGCGGCGTGCCAATCGCCAGGGGCGAGTTGTCGTCGTCGGCCAACTGCCGTTTGCTCACTGCGGCTGGCCTGCCCGTCGCTGCGCAGTTCGGCGAACTTGCGCATTGGCCGGACGGCAGCGTCAAGTGGGTGCTTGTGACCGTGGTGAATCCAGCGGGTACGGAGGGCTATACGCTTGAGTACGGCAGTGAAGTCGTGCCCCCTCCCATTCCTGCGGATGGCATTCGTGTGGCAGAGACAGAGGACGGCCTGCGCATCACCACAGATCGGCTGCAGGTCGATCTATCTCGGACACACTTCTCGCCGCCGGGCGTGGTCTGGGTCGATGCCAACCGCGACGGCAGGTTCTCGGGCGCTGAGCAAGTCGTCGCCCAAGGCGAGGGTCTGGTGCTTGTGGATGCGCAAGAACGACGGTACACATCGACTGGCGCGCCGGCCACGCGACTCGAGATCGAGGAGGCCGGGCCGGTGCGCACGGTGGTCGTAGCGGAAGGGCCGTTGACGGGTGCAGCCGGCAAGCGGCTGAGCTATCGCTGTCGACTCTACTTCTACCGCGGCTTCGCGGCAGTGCCGACCGTGGTCTCGCTGCTCGTCGACGAGGGCAAGACGATCTTCCCGCCGACCATGCATCGCATCAAGAGCTTCACGCTGCCGGTGAAGCTCGCGGCCACGACCCAGGGCGAGCGAGGCCGGTGGCTTCAGGATGATGACAACCGCTACGTGGTCTCCGGCACCAAGCGCGCGGGCACGTACCAGGGCGAACTGCCGAACGCGAGGAGCGTCGGTGTCGGGCAGACCCAGGTCACCATTGCAGTCAAGGACTTCTGGCAGCTCTATCCCAAAGCGTTCGCCTTCGATGGCCAGACCTTCACCGCTGAGCTATTCCCCGAGTTGCCGCCGGATCAATACGCCGAGCACACGGACCCGAAGTTGCTCACGATCAACTACTATTGGTACCAGAAGGGCGCCTACCTCGTGCCCTGCGGCATGCAGCCGAGCACAGATTTGCTCTTCAGCTTCGAGCGCGGCGAGCCGGAAGCCGCAGGCAACGCCTGGCAACACGCCGTGTTGCTCGCGGCCAGCCCCGAACACGTATGCGACAGCAAGGCGTTCGGTGAATTAGAGCCGGAGAAGGCTGGCGTGTTCGACGTGTTCCAGTCCTTCGTGCGCGACGGGCTGCGCAAGATCGATGGCCGGCGCCGCAACCAGCGATGGTATAGCTGGATGAACTACGGCGACACCTACGGCGAGCGCGGAGTGAACTGGACCAACCAGGAATATGACATGCAGTGGGGCCTGCTCCTCCAGTATGCGCGCAGCGGTGATATGCGCTTTTTCGACCGTGGGCTGTCGGCCGCGCGGCACACGGCGGGCATCGACCAGATCACCTGGTCGCCTGAACCCGCGCGCATGGGCATCCAGAAGGAACACGCGCTCTGGCACGTGGGCGGGTTCGGCACGCCGCGTATCGAGGGAGCGAAGTACTGGTTCCAGAACGGCATCTACAACACGGGGCACATGTGGACGCAGGGCACGTATGCTGCCTACTGCCTCACCGGCGACCGCCGACTCAAGGACGCCATCGACTGCCTGCCCGAGTGGATGGCGGGGCAGTACTGCAGGTACCTCGAGCGCTGGGTGCACCGCAACTACGGCTGGGCCACGATGGTCGTGCTCGGCGCGTATCACACCGAGCCCGACCCGTACTACCTCAACGCCGCCCGGCTCTTCATGAAGTACGTGGTGTCGCGGCAGGACCCCGGCACAGGCGGCTTCATCCACCCCATCGGCGAGTGCGAGCATCGGCCTCGACACATGGGGGGCAAGACGTTCATGAGCGGCGTGGAGATGACCGCGTTGCGCATGATCGATGCCATCGAGCCCAGCGACGAGTACAAGCGCGCGATCACGAACACCTGCGACTGGATGCACGCGCGCATGTGGCACCCCGAAGCGAACGGTTTCCAGTACGCGCAATGCACCCAGTACGACAAGAAACCTGGCAGTACCGGCGTGACCATGTCATGCGAAGGCATGGCCTACGCCTACGAGTTCTCGAAGAAAGCCGAGTACAAAGAAATGCTCCTCCGCTCCCTCGCGAGGATGGTCAAACCGGGCGGTGGGTCGAGCAGCGGCAAGGGCTACGCGACGCAGCTCCGCATGCTCCCGTTCGCATTCGCCATCATGGAGCGCCTTGGCCTTGCCGAGCTCCCTGCGCCGCCGCCGCAACCGCCAAAGCTGGGTATGGCCGGTGAAATCTACCTCGCACCAGGTGTGCCTGCAACACTCGCACTCGTCGCCACAAACAGTGCGCAACGGTTTCTGGATGCGTCCGCATCCGTGGTCGAGATTCCCAAGGGCATCACGGCGGCACCGATGCAGATCAAGTGGCGGATGATGCCCGGCACTTCTGCGAGCCCCGCAATTCGGATCACCGGGACCGCAGTCGATGGCGCGGTCGTGAAGGTCCGTTACTCGGCCGGCGAGTGGTCGGGAGTACTGAGAGCCGTCGTCCGCCGCGGCGAGG
>JABGQJ010001004.1 GCA_018648945.1 Victivallales bacterium | reverse complement strand
CTTCTGGGGGACTCAGGATTCGGGATAAGGCCGAGGAAGTTAGCGCACGGGTGGGGGGGCGATGAGGCGGACCCAGTCGAGCTCAATGCGGTCGCCCGCGCTCCCGGTGTCGAAACGCAGGAGGGTGAGCTGGCCCGCCCACTTGCCCTCGACCTTCTTCCTGACCTGGTAGGTGTGCCACTTCCCGTCGTCCTGCACCGCGAAGACGAAGGCCTTGCGGGCGGACATATCCGGCTCCTGATCAGTCGCCCAGAACACCTGGCAACGGGTGGTCCCCTCCGGCACTTTCAGGCGCAACGCGATGCAGTCCAGGCCCGAAATGGGGACATCGAGCTCGCGAATGATCAGCTGTGGATCCTCCTCGGCCACCGTGGCGGCGAGAATGCCTTTGCTGACGGTTGCGTCCTCCAGTTGGTGCAGTTCCCAGCCTTCGGAGGTGTCGCCGCCAAACTCCCACTGCTTGAGGATTGGCGCGGCCGGCAGCGGTTGGTCGGTGACCCAGCGCACGGAACGGGGCAGGAGAGGGGGATCGGGATAGGGCATCGTCTCGTTCTTCTTGGCCTCGACAAGCTCCTCGGGCTTGAGCACGTTGAAGCTGGCGATCTTGGCGGGAGTCGGGATGTGGTCCACATGGTTGTCTGGCCCGTCGGTGAACACCTCGCGCATGGCATCGAGGAAGCCGAACCGGTACTGTTGGTCGGGCTCGATGAAACTCCCTTCTCCCCATTCGTTCCAGGCCTCGATGATGGCCAGGTTCTTCGGCTCGCCGATGTGTTTCAGGCTCATCTCGCACATCCGGCGGTAGTTGGCGGGGGTGAAATCGCTGATTACGGCCGCGTTCTTGCCGTGCCGCGGGCGGCTGTCCCAACTGGAGCCAATGGGGGGGATGTACGGAAGGTGGGAGCGTTTCCTGAACATGGTCCACATGGTCTCGTAGCGTTTCAGCACCTCCGTGTAGGGGACGCTGTGCCCGCCGCGCCATTCATAGGGCGAATCGAAGTTCGTGCCGTAGTAGCCATACCCGGTCATGGCCGAGAACCCGGCTGGCACTTCCTCGCGGGTTCGGCCCATGGAGACCAGGTAGACGCTCTTCATGCCGCGCTGTTTGAGGGTGGCGTTCATCCGGTCCAGGGCTTGGCGGAAGCCCTCTGGCCCGCCGTTGGCCTTGATCAGTGCCTTGGTGTCCCAGATGAGCAGCACGGGGTGCCCGTCCACGGTCAGGTAGTTGGGGAGCGAGAAGTAGTTTTTGGCCATGTACTCGGTCATCTCGATCAGGGCCTTTGGGGTGAAGTCCAGCCCACCGGGGCGCACTTCCCGATTGCCCTCGGTGTCGAACTCCCAAGCCAACTCACCTTCCCGCGTCTTGGGGCCGCGCAGCAGGCGGATGTAATCCACCTGCACGTTGGAATCGGGGCATGCAGCATTGGGGTCGAAGCGGAACCGCCTGATCCGGCCCTGCCAGGTCTTGGCTTCGCGGAGATCGACCAGGTAGTCGTGGAACTCGCCGTCCGGCTTGGTGGCGAAAACGACGCTGTCCTTCTCAACGGGCCGGGGCGCGCCTGCGGTCCAGAACATCTGGGCGGTCTTGCCCAGACTGTGCTTCATGCGCACCGCGAGATGGGTGTAGTCACCGGCCTCCAGATCCACGGTACAGGTGAAGGCCGGATCGTTGCTGGTGATGTCGGCCGACAGGATGCCGTCGTGCACACGGGTGTCCTTCACGCCCATCACAGGCAGCCAGTTGCCCACTTGGCTATGCCAATCCAGCCCGTGGTTGCACCAGTGGATACAGAACTTCATCATGGAGGAATACCTGGCTTTGAGGAAGCCATCCTCCAGCGTCCGCATGAGCCGGTGTTCGCCCGCATTCCAGTACCAGTCGAACGCGAACCAGGTGACGCCGTGCTCCAACGCCCAGAGGATATGCCAGTCGTTCACTTCGGGCAGGGAATCATCATAGAAGCCGAGCAGGGGCCGCGGCTTCGCCTTCTTGGCCACGGCTCGCCACTCGCTATCCTCGTCATGGGTGCGGTAGGGGTAGTCGCCCTTGCCCTCGTCCCGGTACCAGCCTGGGAAAATGTAGACTCCGAGTTCCGTCTTGCCCCGCACTGGCTTCGGCACTGGCGGGTAACCACTCCAGACTTTGACCTCCGCGGCCATGGTCCAACTGGCCAGAACAAGGGTGAGGATGGCTGCGAGTCGTTGGGTATGCGTCATGCTTGCTCTCCGGATGGGGGGATGTGTCGAGAACACCATACGCTACACTGGCGCAGGTGCCGCTGCGGGCAGAACTGGACGATTCTGCATTCTCCTTCGGAGAACGGGGACAGTGTACTTGGGAGCGACCGCTATTCAGCCAGTTTGGAGTCCTTGTCATTGCCGGTCGCGGCCCGATACTCGTTGAAGGTCACACCTTCCCTGGCGACGCCGACCCACCGGAAGAGCTTGGCTTCGTGTGGGGATGGGCACTTCTGGATATAGGTGTTGTGGTTGATCTGGACCTCCCCTATCCGGGGATTGAAGAACCAGATCTGCGCGTCGCGAGCGTTGTTG
>JABGQJ010001003.1 GCA_018648945.1 Victivallales bacterium | reverse complement strand
TCCGGCAATCCCGATGGTGAACCCATTATGGAGAAACGCACGATGACTACTCCGGCGATTGGACTCCAGCTTTACTCCGTTCGCGGTGAATGCAGCAAGGACTTGGCGGCGACGCTGAAGGCGGTGGCCGAGATTGGCTACGTGGGGGCGGAACCCTATGGCTATCGGGGCGATGAGGTGGCGTGGCTGGGGCATTCCGCGCAAGCAGTGCGAGGGATGTTCGACGATGCCGGCCTGATCTGCTGCGGCATGCATATCTCCACCGACGCGTTGCTGGGCGACAATCTGGCGCGGACGATTGAGCTGAACCAGATTCTCGGCAACAAGTTCCTGATCGTGGCGGCGGATGGCCCGCGCACGAAGAGCGTGGCAGGCATCGCCGAACTGGCTGGCATTCTGAACGACGCGGCGGCTGAACTCGCGCCGTTGGACCTGTTCACAGGGTACCATGCACACCCGTTCGACGCGGCCGAGATCGAGGGCATCCCGGCTTGGTTCCGGCTGTTCCGGCAGACCAATCCCGAGGTGGTCATGCAGATGGACGTGGGCAACTACTTGGCTGGCGATGGCGATCCCATCGGGGCCATGAAGGAGTTCGTCGGTCGCGCGCGCACGGTCCATGTGAAGGACTACAACGCCCCGCTGACCGGCGCCATCGGCACCGGGGAAGCCCCAGTGGCCGAGTTCCTTGAGCTGTGCGAGACGATTCACCCCACCGAGTGGTATGTGGTCGAGGAATGCGCCCCCCAGGGTCTCGGCTTCGAGGTGGTGCAGCGCGCCTACGACGCCCTGAAGGCGATGGGGAAGTAGGCAGACTGCAGGCCGCGCGCCAGAAGAAGACGCGCGCGGCCTGATTCCCAGCCCTTGCCGGACCGGCTGGCCATCGTCGAGCGTGGGGCGCAGTACCATGGCGGTCGGGTCGAGGGTGACTACGGAACTGGTCGGATGGTGAGGGTCCCCGTGCCGGTCTCAGCTCGTTGCGCGGGGTTGTACATATTCTCGGCGACAAGCCGGGGAATGGCGAACTGGCCGGGGGTGACGGCGCGGACGTGGTACTCGTAGATGCCGGGATCCTCGACCGAGCGCTGGTAGAGACGCCCGCTCAGGACGAGCCGGTCATCTCGTTTCTCGATGACATCCGCATGAAACCCGATGCGTTTTGTCTTCTCGCCACTCCGTGTCGCCAGCGAGCCATCCTCGATCTCGACGCCGCCGGGAAGAACATCGGCCAGGACGAGCCGGCTGATCCCACTGGCCGAACTGAAGGTGAGGCGGACGCGGATCAGATCGCCTTGGGCGAAGGTGGTGGTCTCGTTGCCGTCTTCGTCGAGATACTGGCGGCGGAACTGGAGGGATTGGACCACATCCTCGGTGGGGGCCTGAAGGGGAACCCCGCGCTGCTGCCAAGAGATGTATAGCTGTCCTCCGGTGGTGGCAATGACGACCTTCTGTTGGGGGTCGGTCAAGGTCAGGCGGAGGGGTTTGCCAGGAACGACCTGGGTCTGCTTCCCGTCCACGGTGACGACGCCCTCGCCGACTGCATTGCCTTGGGCGTGCAACCACCGGGAGAGGCCCCAGACAGCCATGGCGTTGGCCTGGGTGTTGCCCCAATGTCCCTGGGCATTGCGGTGCTGACGGAGGAACTTGGCCAGCCGGACGCACTCGGGGGAGTCGGGCATGGCGTCGGCAAGGATGGCGAGGGAGAGCCCGGCGCGGCGGGGGAGGGAATCGAAGGTGGTACAGCCATCGGGCCAGAGATAGTCGGTCGCGAAGAGTTTCCGGAGAATCGGCGCGCCCTTCCCAGCCTGCCCTCCCTGCACCAGGGCCGCTGCTGCCAGGAAGCGGGCGTAGGGATCGGACTTGGCATCCTCGGCAATGCCCTGGGCGACCCCGGGCTCCGGCTCGCCAAGAGCGGCCAGGAGATAAAGCGCGTAGGCGCGTTCCGCGGTCGATGCTTCTGGATAGCGGTGGAACTCCTCGACCAGTCGTCGCAGGAAGATCTGGGCGCGCCGGAGCATGTCACGGTCCACTGGATAGCCTGCGCGTTTGGACTCGTAGAGGAAGTGGCAGGCATAGACGGAGCCGCCAACCCAGAGCCTGCTGGTGCCCGGCCAGGAGCCATAGCCCCCGTAGGGCTGTTCGAGGGTGCTGAGTCGAAGCAATGCCTCGCGCACCTGCCACTCGCCGCCGTCTCTGCTGTTAGGAACATTGGGGAGGAGAAGCTGCTCCGACAGTTCCCGCAGGGCGACCAGGGGAACGGCTCGGCTTAGGGTCTGTTCCAGGCAACCGTAGTCGTAGCGCAGGAGCCAGGACAGAGCCGGCGCCAGTTCGAGTGCGGGATCGGCGGAGATCTGGAGCTCGCAGTTGCCGGTGCCGGGCAAGATGCCGTCGGGGGCTTGGACGGTCTGGGTCTTGCCGGCTGGCTGGACCCAGAAACGAGCCTGGTACACCGGTGGGGAGGCCGGTCGGCAGGAGATCTCGGCCTGTGCTTCCTGGCGATGGGCCCCGGCGATGGCCTCGACGCGCAGCGTCCCTTGGCCGGCCTGGTCGTTCAGTGC
>JABGQJ010001002.1 GCA_018648945.1 Victivallales bacterium | reverse complement strand
GGAACCTGGAGTTCCGCCTGATACCCGGCTTCGATGGACAGAACGCCTACAACCGAAGCAAGGGCGAAGTCCTCAACTACGATGTCACGAAGAACATCGACCATCGTCAGGGCACGATTTCGTTCTGGATCATGGCCAAGGACTACAGCCCCAAGGATGTCAAAGTCAGCGACCAAGTCAAGACGCACAAGCCCTACGTGTACGTGTACTTCAAGAACGGCAAGGAGTGGGTGCGACTCTTCTTCTACCAGTACTTCAGTGATACGCGAGCCTTCTTCTACTGGAGCAACTCATACGGCGGCCCCAACGACTACAAGCTGGCGGCCGCGCCCCTGAACGCCGTCGGCCAGGGGCAGTGGGTGCAGCTCGCCGCCACCTGGGACGACACGCAGATCCGTTCGTACCTGAACGGCGAATTGGTCAACACCGTGTTACTGCCGCCAGAGGCCACGCGCACCGGCAACCTGGTGCCCGACCCGAAGGAGTCCTTCATCGGCGTCCGGCAGTGTCTCTGGGCGAATGCGGAAGAAGTCGGAGAGACCGTCATCGATGACCTCAAGATCTACTCGCGCCCGCTGGCCGAAGTGGAGATTCAGCGCCAGTACCAGGCGCTGGTGGCGTCGCAGGAAACCGTGGCCTTGCCCGCCTTCGGTGTCCAACTGGATGGCGTGGACGACCTCGGCGGACCTCTTGACCGCCTGGAAGTCCTCGTGGATCTTAACCCGCTGGCTGACAACTGGCGGACGCTGATCGGCAAGGGACAGGTCGCCGGCACCATCACCCGAACCGCGCCGGATGGCACGGCCTCAACCGCGCCGCTCAAGATCGATGGGCTCAAACCGCGCCACGTCACCCCCGGCGTGACGCAGCCGGGCAAGCATTCCGTGACCGTCGCTTTGACCGCCCCTGACGGTCGGGCCATATCGGCGAGTCGGGACTTCGTCCGCCCAGAGACGTCCTGGTTCGGCAATACCCTCGGTGCCGAGGACCAGACGCCATCCCCGTGGAACCGCCCGACCATCGACGCCAAGAACACGGTCACCGTCTGGGGGCGCACCTACCGCTTCGACAACTCCCCCCTGCCGACCGAGGTAAAGCACACCGGCCAATCCCTGCTGACGGCCCCCCCGCAACTGCTCATCGACACCCCCGCTGGGCGCGCTCGGATCCGCTACACCATCGCGGGCCGCAAGCAGACGAACACCTACGTCGAGTTGACCAGCGAAGGCAAGGCCGACGGCTTCACCGTGCGCGGCACCACTCGCATTGAGTTCGACGGCTTCATTCGCTGGGACTTCACCATCCACGGCGAGCCGACCATCAACGCGATGAAACTGGTGTGGACCGTGGCGCCGGAGTTCTCGAAGTACCTGCTCGCGCCCTTGCTGGAGCAGAACGACGCGGGCGTATACGAGTTCCCCTTCCCAACCAGGGACCGCGCCTCGAACTACCAGCTCTGGCTCACCTCCGAAACCAAGGGCTTCTGCTGGTCGCCCGAGCACGACGCCAACTGGCGCTATGCGGCGGGCGAGAAGCCGCTGCGCGTGCGTGTGGCCCCGGAAGGCGGTGCCTGCGAAGTGGCTATGATCACCCAACCCAGCAAACTGCCCGAAGGCACATCCTACCACGCCATGTTCATCGCCACCCCGTCCCGGCCGCTGCCCAAGCAGGCGCGCACCTATCGGCTTGGCGGCTACGGCAGGCAATCAAACTGCGACGTGGCGCTGATCTCCCATGCCGGGGCTGGATTGGAGTCCGTGTTCACCTTCAAACCGGAAGAGAAGGACGGCTACTTCGAGAAATGGATCGACAAGCTGGCCCAACAGAACATGAGCAAGCTGGCGGTCTATGGCGGTGCCTGCACTCTCAACGACCACGCCGCTGAAGGCAAGTACTTCGGGCGGTACTGGGACATCCCCGGCGGCCCGGCCGTGCCGTTCATCGACAAGCGCCGCAAGCCGCCACTGCGCTGCATGCAAACCAGCGCCTGCCCCCGAACCAGCTACAGCGACTACATCCTGCGCAACATCAAGCTGCTCTTCGATCACCCCAAGGGGGAAGCCATCCATGCCATCTACTACGACATTGCCGGCATCACGACCTGCGCCAGCACGCTGCACGGCTGTCGCTTCGCCGACCGCTTTGGTCGCGACGTGTCGCGCCTGACCATCATGGGACTACGACGGCATCTGCGCCGCACCACGCAATACTGTCACGAGCGCGGCCGAACCACCATCTGGCACGCCCACAGCTACTTCAGTCCCATGGTCCATGCCTTGGGCGACTACTGGTTCCCCGGCGAGCAATATGCCTCACTCATCATGCGCGAGAAAACTCCCTACGTCTACAGCGATGTCATCCCCGACGCCGTCTACCGCAGCGAACTGAACATGCATCTGCGTGGCAGCGGCATCCTCTTCCTGCCGCAACTGGGCCGGGCCGACCGCCGCTACGGCACCCCCGAGCAGACCCTCGCCGCCCTCACCAAGCTCCTGCTGAACGATATCCCGATATCCATGGCCTACGTCGACGAGGGGATCGTCAACACCATCTGGGGAATTGGGCTCAAG
>JABGQJ010001001.1 GCA_018648945.1 Victivallales bacterium | reverse complement strand
CGTGGCGGGTCGTCACGTGTGAGCTACCGGCTGGCGGCTGCTTCCCCCAACGCGTCCCACACCAAACTGGGATCCCCTCAACTCGGGGATCAGTCCTGCGGTTCCTTCGCGGCGGTTCTCGCAAAGGTGAGGATGGGGTTGGCCCAGACGGCGTGGATCTTGGCGGATTTTCCCTCGCCGCCGGTCTTGATCGTCAGCTTGCGGGCCGCGCCGAGCTCGACTGTCAGTCTCTGGGCGGTGCAGTCGCCGCGCATGAACTCTGTCTTGGCGACGCTCTTGCCATCCAGCAGGATTTCGTAGGAGGTGACGCCCTCTATCCCCAGTTCGGCATGGTTGCCAACCCAGACATCGAAGGTGCCGAACACACCGGGCTGGAGGAGGAAGGTATACTGCGTGAGCACGCCGACGCCCCAGCCCTTCGCGGAGGTCTTGACGCCGCCTTCGGGCAGCTTCAGCTTCAGTGGTTGGGGTTTGAGATTGCTGGGTTGGCTGGCCCAGCCGAGGGTTCCGGATGCATTCCGCAGGGGACGGCCTTGGTAATTCAGACGATTCCAGGTGAAGCCTGTCCCAGACGCGGGAGCGATGTCGGCAAGGCTGATTTGGGGAGGAAGGCGGGCGGCTTCGGCCGGGTCGATGCGCTTCTGGGCAATGCAGATCGCGGTGTAGAGCGCATCGGACACCATGTTGACGGCCAGCGTTGCGGCCTGTGCGCCGGCTGCCCCAAACGCGACCTTGTCCTCCTTCGCGAAGGCCGTGAGCATGGGAATCAGGTGCTGTGGCGCCTGAACCAGAGCTTGCTCGTGCCGTTCCGCCAGGGTGAAGGTGAGTTCCTCCACGCTGGTCGCCAGGAGCAGGGGAGGGCGGTCGCCGACAGCGGCCTTCAACTGGGCGTGGGTGAAGCCCCCGCCATCAATGACCGTGTGCAGGTTCTTTGCCCGCAGTTCGTCCGGCATCGGCATGAGGCCCGCGACGAAGCTCAGGTAGGTGGTCGGAATCCCCTTCTCGGGGATCGCCGTCATGCCGTACCGTATGTGACCAGGACAGGAACTGTCCTCGAGGTAGTGGGTGAGGGCGCCAAACCACCGCATCGCCTGTTCGACGTCGTTGGCGGCGAATGCATCGACCACGCGCGGCAGGTAGAACGCGATGATTGCGGTGTTCTTTTCCCGCGCGTCGGGGATGTGCAGTCGGATGCCTGCGTCTGGCATGATGTAGGGCTTGGCATCCTCCGCAGACGCCATGTCCGGGTACAGACAGTAGCGCCCGATGTAGGACTTAGTTTGCCCCTTGATCAGCTCTTGCTGCCAGGCCGGCAACCGCTCGGTGACAAGCTGGCTGATGGTATGGTGTGGGGCACCCCAGCCCAGGGCAACCTGGAGCGGAATCAGCCACAACCCGACGACCGCGCATGGAATCCATGATGAACGCATGGTGCTGCCTTTCTTGGAGCCAAGGACGATCGTGTGATCCGGATGTCTCATTTGGTCACCTCCGTGGATTCGGGACAGGTCGCCCATGACTCGTGGCTCGGGAGAATCCGCCCGCGCGACCCAACGGCCAGCAGATCTTGGTGATCCTTCCGCAGACGTTGCCGGCGGGCACGGGCCCCCAGGACCGACTGTCGCTGCTGTTCGGGGAATTGTCGCCTAGGACGAAGATGGCATCATCAGGCACGGTGTAGCTCTCGGATGGAGTCCCCAGCAGCGCCTCCTCGCCACCCATGTGCATGTACCGCACTGGTGGAATCCCTTCGGCCTCGGCCATGCGCTGGTCGTTGATGAGTAAGGCACCATCTTCAACCCGGACGGTCTCGCCACCAAAGGCGACAGCCCGGCAGACGCGGTAGCCGGACGGGAACGGCTTTCCCCATCTGTCACAGATCCCCTCAGTCGTGAAGACGATGATGTCGCCCCTTCTCACCGGAGAGAATCGGTAGGCTAGCCGGCTGAGGGCGACCCGGTCCCCCGGACGGAGGGCGGGGGACATGCTTGATGTGGGGATGTGGAATGTCCCGGTGATGAGCGACGCAGGGGGAGGGAGAGAAGCGTGCAGAGCCAGCAGGACGGCGAATAGCAGCCAGCCGTTGCGACCGATCGGCTGGCTGGGCTGGAAGCTCTCGCGCAGCATCGCCAAGAATAGACCAAGATTCAGCACCATTGCCGGGATCAGGATGCCCATGGGCACGACTTGCAGGGCAAAGGCTGCAGCCGTGGCGCAGGAGACGGCGTGACATATCAGCAGCCAACCGAGGAAGCGCCGCGGTCTGCCGGCTCTGTAGACTCCGAAGCCGAACACGAGGAGACTGAGCAGGACATTGGGCCACCGCCTGCCCGGAAGGGGTGAGTCCACAGAGACGGCTGGCTGGGCGTCGCTCATCTGTGTTTCTCTCTCAGTGGTCCTCTTCTCTCACGGAAGCTCTTTCCTGGGCGGGATGGGGAGGCCGAGAGCCCAGACTAGAACGCGCTGGTACAGGCGTCGTAGGGGCAGTTGGTGAGGCAGTTCAGGCACTCCACGCAGAGCTCCTCGGTGAAGGCCACGCGCATGGTCTTCCGGTCGGCGATGTGGAGGGCGTTGG
>JABGQJ010001000.1 GCA_018648945.1 Victivallales bacterium | reverse complement strand
ATGTAGTCGCACCCCCAGGATGTCCACCACCAGCATGAATTGTGCTGCCGGAAGAGGTTGAACCAAGCGATGGCACGGAACCCCTCCTCGTTGTCTGCCACGTTGTTCCCCCATTCGCCACGGAGGGTCCCCGGCTTGGCAAAGGAGCGGACCAGGTCGCCCTGCAGGGGATGACTGCTGTAGACTTGGTTCAGTTCCAGATTCCGGGTCCATTTCCAGAAATCGTAGCCGGCTTGCCAGTGGTAGCGCAGGGGACCATCCCAGCCAACCTTGGCACCGGGATGTTCGTCGCGGATGATCCCGGCCAGTTGCTCGTGCAGATCGGTGAAGGCAGTGTCCAGGAACTCGCGGTGGTCGAACCACGCCGCGTAGCTCCGGTTCTGCAGGGCAGCTTCGGCCAGCCACAGGGGCTCGGTGATGGCGGCAAAGCTGGCGTGGTCGCTGGCCCAGGTCTGATTCAGAGCGACAATGGTCTTGTACTTCGTCTGCAACCAGGCACGGAATGCAGCCACGGTCTCGGGCGATCCCCCGCCCTCTGCCTTGCCGCGTGAAAGGTAGTTCTCGTCTCCCAGAGTATAGGCAGGTGGCGCGTAAGGGATGGCCTGGCGAGTGCAGGGAACCATGGATGCGCGTTGCTTCTCGAACCAGGCTTGGTCGTGCAGACCTGGCCGGAACGTGTGATCGTCGCGCGCTTCCAGAGCCACGCGGGTCACGTACGGCACAAGGCGCAACCCGGAACGGGCCGCCACGGCGTATTCGCGCGCGGCGGCCGCATCCTCGGCGTACCGCATGTGGCAAAGGTCCATCAGGTCGGAGCCAAGTTCGTAGCAGCGTCGCTGAACGAAGCGGGTAAGCGGCTCGCCCCGAGCGTAGGACCACATCAGATAGGTGAAGTCGTCGTAGGCGAAAGGCAAAGGCACAGTGAAGCGTTCGCGAGCACGAGCCAAGACCGTGTTGCCGCGGCGGAGAGCCACGTCGAGGTGGTGACAGACAGTGACGGGCCGCCCCAGCCAGAGCTGGGCCTGAGCCCCAGCCGCAGTCAGGGGAACGGCCTTCTGGGCAAGCAACCGGTCGAAGGCATCGAACACGAAGAACTCCGCGACAACCCCCGCCACGTCCCCTGCATCGGCAACCGTGATCCGAGCCATCACGTTCCCGCCATTGGGCAGATCGACCATCGGGACGGCTTCCGCATGGACCCGGCGCGAGGGTGTGATCTCGACCGATTGTACTCGCAGTCCCTGCTCCACGGCGAATGTGGTGGTGGCAACACCGACCGTCTCCCCCTCTCGATTGAGCGCTACGACCTCGGCAAAATACCTGCCTCCGGCGGCAAACACAGGCATGGTGGGGAAGCCGTCCGGGGGGCAGTCGCCGATGAATACGGTACGGTCCATGTCATCCTGCACTCGCAGGTGTACTCGGTCCGGACGAGGACCAGACCAGTTGAGCCGGAAGCCCTGCTTTGGCGGGGCGTGCGCTTGGAGGGCCATCTGCAGAGGGAGCGGCCGGCCAGCAGCGACCAGCAGCGCCGACGCGTTGAGGGCAAGGATGCGGTCGAACGCCCCGTCCAACCCCTCGGTCGCATCGTTGACCGGCGAGAAGCTGGAGTAGCGCCCGACCTTGGTGCGCCAGTACACGACGCGACCTTTGCCGTAGCGATAGGCCCGCAGCGGCGGACTGCCATCGACCCGCCCGCGTTCGCCTGGCCGGAGACCGGGGATGCTCTCCCAGGTGAAGGCGGCGAGAACGGGATCCAACAGGGCGTCGTCCGGGGTGGCGGTCAGCCCCTTGGGCCAACCCTTAAGCATGCCGGCGTCACCGGCCAGATAGAGGCCTTTGCCAGCGCGAACGGCAGCCAGGATCTCGCGGCGCACCCGTTCCGGCATCCCCTGCCCCTGCACGTGGTTCACCAGAATCACCTCGGCTTCGGGGTCGCGGCAGATCTCGGTGGCGTGGCGCGTGGCCAGCCCGGCCGAAAGTGGCCCAACCCCCGTCTGCCGCCGGTAGGGCCAGGACCGGGCATCCACAATGGCGGTGGGTTGATCGAAGTACTGATGCCGAAGATCCAGATCGAGGCGGGTGGCCAGCTGCATGGTCTCCCACGCGGCCTGACGAGGGCATAGCAGGGACACGCGGACCGGGCCGCCGGGAATCGACTGGAACCAGGGAAAAGAACCGGGAGCTCGCTTGGCGGCGGTCCAGGCTTCGGCGGGGCGGGCGAGCATCTCCGCGTCACGTTGCTTGCGTTGACGCAGGATCTCGCGGAAACGCTCGGGGTTCCCCGTCGGCAAGGACCAGGGCTGGTCCCAGTCTGCCGCGAGCAGTTGGGCAAGGCTGGCGGATTCGGCGTCGCCGCCGGCGCGGAAGTGCGTCCGGGTCTGTTTGTAGTCGGGATGCTCGGCCAGTTCGTAGAAAGCCAGGGCGAGACTCGTCCGGCCCGGCGCGAGCACGAAGTCCACATGCTCCGCATAGCCCCCAATGCTGGCCAGAGTGGCCTTGGAGAACGCCGTCGTATCGCCCAACAGCAGACCGGCCGAACCAGCGCTGGGCCGATCCCCGGTGATGTCTTCCAGGAGAAC
>JABGQJ010000100.1 GCA_018648945.1 Victivallales bacterium | reverse complement strand
CAGGCTGGCAAAAGCAGAAGCGGCGTTTCGGCACGCTGTAGTCGGCACGTGAACAGCGGTGGAGGAAGGGGGAGCGGAGTCGATACCGTCCTACTGGCCAGCATGGCCGTTGCATCGCGTTATCCCCGGCGATAGGGTCTGTGCCATGATGCTCTTGCCCCGATCTTCCGCCTGGAGTGGATCTACCCCATGAAAGCCGCCTACTTCGAGCAATTCGGTAGTCCCATCGAGATTCGTGACCTGCCCAGCCCGGATCCCGGCCCCGATGGCGCGGTGGTCCGGGTGGAAGCCACGGGAATCTGTCGCAGCGACTGGCATGGCTGGCAGGGGCACGACCCCGACATCCACCTGCCACATGTGCCGGGGCACGAACTGGCCGGGGTGATCGAAGCAGTTGGCAACCAGGTGCAGAGCTGGCAGCCAGGCGACCGGGTCACGGTCCCCTTCGTCTGCGGTTGCGGGGGCTGTCCCCAATGCCAGACCGGCAACCAGCAGGTCTGCGACCATCAGGAACAGCCCGGCTTCACCCATTGGGGCTCCTTTGCCGAATATGTCGCCCTCCGCTATGCCGACCAGAATCTCGTGCGACTGCCTGAAGACGTGGACTACGTCGATGCCGCCAGTCTGGGGTGTCGATTCGTGACCTCCTTCCGCGCGCTCCTTGCCCAGGGACGCCTGCAACCCGGTGAGTGGCTGGCCGTGCATGGCTGCGGCGGTGTCGGACTCGCAGCGATCATGATCGGCGCGGCAGTGGGCGCCCGCGTCGTGGCGGTGGATATCCGGGAGGAAGCTCTCGCCCTTGCCGCCCAGATTGGGGCGGAACAGACCATCAACGCCTTGGACAGCGACCCTGTGGATGCCGTCGGGGCAGCCACCGGCGGCGGCGCGCACGTGTCCATCGATGCCCTCGGACACCCAAGCACCTGCTTCAACTCCGTCTCCTGCCTGCGCAAGCGCGGACGACACGTGCAAGTCGGCCTGCTCCTGGCCGAGCACAGCCGCCCCGCCATCCCCATGGATCGGGTAGTCGCGCACGAACTGGAGATCCTCGGCAGTCACGGCATGCAGGCCCACGAATACCCCCGCATGCTGGCCATGGTCGCCGCCGGCACCCTCGATCCCTCCCGGCTCGTCACTCAACGTGTCGATCTCGCCGAAGGCATCGACATCCTAACCCGCATGGGCGACTTCGCCACCACCGGCATCGCCGTCATCGACCGCTTCTAGGGGGTGCCTCGTCATGCGCGTGAGCCTCATCATCGGCATTCTGGCGCTCGTGGCCGTGTCCATTCCGGCCGCCCCCTTCGCTAGTGTGCGCGATTTCGGCCGTGGTCCCGGCGAGTGGCAACTCAACTCCAAAATGCGCGACAAGTCGAGGTCGCGCGTCGTGGCGGACGGTCGGCAGGGAGACCCGTGCGTTCGCCTGGAAGCGGTCTTCCAGGTGGGCTGGGAAGCGTTCAAGATGCCAGTGCCTGCTGGGGCGATCCCGGACGACCGCCGCACGCTGGTGTTTCTGGCCCGGGCACAGGAGGGTGTGCGCGCCTTCGATGTGCGCCTGGGGTTGGCCGATGGCTCCTGGTGGCGAGCCAATGCGGGCCTGACCACGACATGGCAACGCTGTGCCATCCGCCGGGAAAAGTTCACCTGCTGCCATGTGCCCAAGGGGAAGGTAGTCGGGGCAACCCCGGACTTCGCCACCATCCGCTGGATCCAGTTCGAGCCACTCGTCGCACGCAAGCCGGGGAGCTACATGGTATGGTTGGACGAGATCCAAACCACGAGGCATGCGATGAAGCCAGCCCCTCATACCCCCTATCGCCCCGCCAACAAGAACGCCTGGGACTTCTGGTTCGCCAACGACGGCAAGCAAACCCACGCTTTCTACCTGGCATACCCCGATGCCATCGCCAAACCCGACCAGTCCGGACGGCACGGGAACCAATGGATCGGCCATGCCGTGTCCGCCGACCTGTGGAACTGGCGCGAAGTAGGCCCGGCCCTTGAGCCCGGCAAGGGCAACTGGCACACGCGGGGCCTCGCCACCGGCAGCGTGGTCCGCGATGGCGATTCGTGGTACATGCTCCATACCTGCAGCGGCATGGACAAGGGCGGCCTCGCGCTGGCCCGCAGCCAGGATCTCGCCACCTGGGAGAAGCTCCACGACGGCCCGGTGATCCGGGGCGGAACCGCCTTCGAGTTTCCGTGGGAAGGGGGCACCGTGCGCCTGCGTCCACTGGCCGATCCCTACATTCATCCCGAAAAGCGGGATGGCTGGTGGATCATGATCTGCAACTCCCACGTGCTGGACTCGCCCGAGAATCAGCGCGGGGCCACGGGCATGTGGCGTAGTCGCGACCTCAAGACCTGGGAGCCCCATCGGATCATCGCCTGGCCGAAGACCATCGAGCGCATGGAGACGTCCCAGATCTGGGAGCATGCGGGGCGCTGGTATCTCTACTTCGGCGGTGTCAACACCAAGACCGGCAACGGCAACTGCATCTACCAGTCGGACACATGGGATGGCATCTACGGCGAGCGCCCCTGGTCCCGCCTGGAACTGCCCGACGGCAACTACTTCTACATCGGCAAGGTCCTGCAACAGCCCACCGGCGATGTGTTCCTGGCCGGGCAATCCTACTCCAGCCTCTCCGCCCCCTACCCTCTCGCCTATGCTGCGGACGGCGCCGTCAGCCTGCGCAAACCTGGCCCGCCGCCGGCTGACTGCCAGATCGAGTCCCGCGTCCAGAGCGCACCCGGCCCAGCCAGTGCCGAACACCCGCGCAACACCGAGGGATCGCTGCTGGTGCGCCGTGATGGCTCCTATCTGCTTGCCTTCACCCGCTTCAATGGCGGTGCCCGCGACGACGCGAAAGCGGACATTGTCGGCGTTCTATCCAAGGATCAGGGCAAGACCTGGGGCGAACCCCGGATCATCCAGAAGAACGTCGGCGACTGCAATGTCATGTCCGCCTGCCTCCTGCGCTTGGCCGATGGTGGCGTGTTGCTCGGCTACATTCGCAAGGACTCCCACCAGTCGTGCACCATCTTCGTCCGCCGCAGCGAGGATGACGGCGAGACCTTCGGCGAGCCGGTGCAGGTTAACGGCTGGAAAGCCTACATGGGCATTGTCAACGACAGTCTGGTGCAACTCTCCAGCGGCCGGATCATCTGCCCCATCTACTTCTCCAGAGGCCCATGCTGGACACCGCAGGAGCACTATGTCGCCCGCATGTGCCTCAGCGATGACGGCGGCCGCACCTGGCGTGCCGCCAAGACCGATGTGGACTGCCCCAAGCGCGGCGCCATGGAACCGGTGGTCATGGAACGCCTCGACGGCTCCGTCCTCATGTTCATCCGCACCCAGACCGGCAAGGTGTACCAGAGCGTCAGCCAAGATGGCGGCGACACCTGGACAAAGGCCGAGCCCAGCGTGCTCCCCAGCCAGGAGGCACCCATCGCCATCCGCCGCGTGCCGGGAACGGACCTCGCCGTGGCCGTCTGGAATGCCGACTACCAGACGGGGGCCAAGTCCCATGGTGGCCGACGCTCGCCCTTCCACCTCGCGATCAGCCGCGACGACTTCGCGACTCCGGTCCAGCCCGTCGTCATCGAGCAATCCAAGACCGACACCTTCTCCTATCCCAGCATCAGCTTTGCCGATGGGAACCTGCTGTTGACCTACTATGTGGGGCAGGATGAAGCCTTGGTGGGCGGCGGCCATGCGGCGCGCCTTTCGCTGCGTTTTCAGGCTTTGGGCCTGAATCACTTGCTTGGCGAGTAGCCCGTGCCATTGACAAGGCGTGGTCCCGAGAGGACATTGATCCGTTTACCGGTTCACCCTCGGAGTGCTGTTCCTTGCCTATGCGTGTCCATCCTACTCTGAAGATCGCGGGCGGCGTGCTTGCGGCCGGTATTGGCCTGGCCCTTCTGCTTGCCCTCGTCTCGCACCTCGCCGCGCCTGACGGCAGTCAGGAGCCACCGGTCGTCTCGCCGGCGGAACTCCGCGTTGCCGAGAAGGCACGTCAGCCGAATATCGACACCAAGAATCCCCCTCGCCTGCATGTGGCGGTGGACTACAGCGAGGGAGAGAAGGCAGCCTGGTACCCGAAAAGCGAAGCCCCACTGTTCGCCGACCTCGTCGCCAAGGGGGAACTGCCTCCCGTGGCCAAACGGGTCGGTCCCGAGCCCTGCGTGATGAAGGGGGTCGAGGGTATCGGCAACTACGGCGGCACCTGGTTTCGCATCGCCAACAGCCCCAATGACGTGGGAGTGATCGCCAACCGGCTCGGCTACAGCTATCTGCTGCGCTGGTCGCCGCAGGGACACCCGATCTGCCCCCATGTGGCCAAGAGCTTCAAGGCCTCGGCGGACAACAAGGAGTTCACGGTGACCCTCCGCAAGGGCCTCCTCTGGTCCGACGGCAAGGCACCGTATACCGTCGACGACATCATGTACTGGTGGGAACACGAGGCCAACCACCCGAAGATCAACGGTACCATCCCGGAAATCATGAAGGTGCGCGGACAGTCGGGCACCGTCGAGAAGGTGGACGACTACACGGTCATCTTCCGCTTCCCCGAGCCCAATGGCCTGTTTGAGGCCCGCCTTGCCACCTATTCCTCGCGGCCCATCACCGACACCCCCGCCCACTACCTTCGCCAGTACCACCCCGACCTCGGGGACAAGTCCCTGATCGACGACTACATGAAGCGGCGCAAACTGCCCAATGCCCTGGCCGTCTATCGCGATGTGAAGGGCCTCTTCAACCCGCTCCATCCGCGCCTCTGGCCCTGGATCTACCGGGACTTCAAGAGCAATCCGCCACAGAGCTTCATCCGCAACCCCTACTACTACGTGGTGGACCCCGAGGGCAACCAACTCCCTTACGTGGACCGCGTCCTCTTCGAGGTGAAGAGCCCCGACATGCTTGGCATCAGCGCCTCCAATGGCGAGGTGACCATGCAAGCTCGCCATATCCGCTACGACATGTATACGCTGCTGATGGACCGGCGCAAGGAGTATGACTTCGACGTCTACCACTGGTATCCCGGCGACCGCAGCCAGTACGCGATCAGCCCGAACATGAACCGCAAGGTCGAGCCCGGGAAACCAGAGACCAAGTGGAAAGCCCAGCTCCTCGCCGACAAGCGGTTCCGCCAGGCCCTCTCCATCGCCATCAACCGCCAGACGATCATCGATGCGGAATACGACGGCCAGGCCGAAGCAGCCCAGGTCGCCCCCGGTCCCGCCTCCTACTTCTACGAACCCGCGCTCTACAAGGCATTCGTTGAACACGATCCCGAACGCGCCAACCGCATGCTGGACGAGCTCGACCTGACCAAGCGCGACTCCGAGGGCTACCGCACCTATCCTGACGGTACCCGCATGACCTTCTTCTTCTACTACTGCGGCTTCACCGGGGCCGGACCGGGCCAGTTCGTGGTCGACGACTGGGGCAAGGTGGGCATCCGCACCATCCTGCGCGAGCGATCGCGCCCCCTCTTCTACACCGAGAAAGCAGCCCTCACCCACGACTTCGACGTGTGGATCGCCAACGGCGAGTTCTATCCGCTCATCGCCCCCCGCTACTTCCTCCCCTTCCGCACCGAATCCAACTATGCCATCGGCTACGGGCGCTGGTACATGCGTGGCGGCCTGCGCGGCAATCCCAAGGCCGACCGGGCGCACGGCTGCATCGAGCCGCCCAAGGACCACCCCCTGCGGGAGGCCATGGTCCTCTACGAGAAGGCCACCTCCGAGAGCGAACCGGCGCGCCAGCGCGAGATCTTCCGCAAGGTGCTCGAACTGGCTGCGGAGAACGTCTGGAGCATCAATATCTGCACGCCCCCGCCGGTCTTGGCCGTGGTCAAGAACGGCTTCCGCAACGTGCCACGCGATGTGGTGGCAAGCTGGGACTTCCAGACCCCGGGCAACGCGGGGATCGAGACCTTCTACTTCGATCAGCCCAGCGATTCCGAGGGGGCCGTCGAGCAGATGAGCGCGGCCATCCTGAAGGCCACGCCGCCACCGGATGCGCCTGGCGCGGCCGCCGGCGGGATGCTTGGCCGCATCATCCGCTGGGCTATCCTGGGCATCTTCATCTGCTTCGTCGTCATGGCCGCCGTACGCCATCCGTTCATCGCTCGCCGCCTGATCATCATGGTCCCCACCCTCCTGATCATGTCCGTGATCGCGTTCACGGTGATCCAGTTGCCGCCGGGCGACTACGTGAGTACGCGCATCATGCAACTCCAGGAGTCCGGCGACGAAGCGGACCTGCAGCAAATCGAGGACCTCAAGGAGATGTTCTACCTGGAGGAGTCCATGGTCTCGCGCTACTCACGCTGGCTTGGCCTGCCTTGGTTCACCTCGATCCGTCCGGCTGGTCCGCCCTGGTTCTTCACGGCCGACGCGAAGAAGAAGGGACTCCTGCAGGGCAACATGGGCCGTTCCATGGAGACCAGCAGGCCCGTGAACCAGATCGTCGGCGACCGCATCATGCTCACCATCTTCATCTCCCTTGGCACCATCCTGTTCACTTGGCTCTTCGCCATCCCGGTGGGGATCTACTCGGCAGTGAAGCAATACTCCATCGGGGATTACATCCTGACCTTCCTGGGCTTCATCGGCATGTGCGTGCCCGGCTTCCTGCTGGCCTTGTTGCTGATGTATGTCAGTGGCCAGTGGTTTGGCATCCCCGTCTCGGGCCTCTTCTCCAGTCAGTACGGTGCCCAGCCCGAATGGGACTGGGCCAAGATCCTCGACCTGCTCAAGCACATCTGGGTCCCCATCGTGGTCCTCGGCGTCGGCGGCACCGCCGGCATGATCCGTATCATGCGCGCCAATCTCCTGGACGAACTGAAGAAGCCCTACGTGGTTACGGCCCGCGCGAAGGGCGTGCGCCCGCTCAAACTCCTCTTCAAATACCCCGTGCGGATGGCTCTGAACCCCTTCATCTCCGGCATCGGCGGGCTCTTCCCCCAGCTCGTCTCCGGCGGGGCCATCGTGGCCATGGTGCTGAGTCTGCCCACCGTGGGGCCGTTGATGCTGACCGCGCTCATGTCCGAGGACATGTACCTGGCCGGCTCCATGCTGATGGTGCTCAGCCTGCTGGGTGTGTTAGGCACGCTGGTCAGCGACTTGCTCCTGCTCTGGCTCGACCCACGGATCCGGCTCGGGACCCCCAGCAAGTAGTGGTCGGGTGCATTCATGGCTGCCCACTGCTACAGTAAGGGCACTCGTCGCTGACAAACAGGAGCACAGACATGCGCCGCAGAGCCTTCCTTCAGACGACCGCCGCCGCCGCTCCCTTCCTGATTCTTCCCCGCAAGAGCGCGGCCGCCCAAGGGGACATGCCGGATCTCGTGGCCGTGCGAGATGGTGAGCCCGACGCCATGTTCGACCGGGCCATCGAGGCCCTCGGTGGCATCTCGCGCTTTGTTCCCAAAGGCGCGACCGTGGTCGTCAAGCCCAACATCGGCTGGGTACGCCCGGTGGAGAGTGGCGCCAACACCAACCCCATCCTGGTCAAGCGCGTCGTCGAGGCCTGCCTGCAAGCGGGGGCCAAGAAGGTCTACGTCTTCGACCACACCGTCGGCGAGAAGATGAAGGAGTGCTACGAAAAGAGCGGGATCGGTCCCGCCGCCAAAGCTGCCGGCGCCATCCTCGCGGCTGCCTCCAACGAGAAATACTACGAGAAGAAGCAGATCGCCGGAGCCGCGCGTCTGAAGGAAGTGGCCGTCCACGAACTGATCTTGGAAAGCGACGTGCTGATCAACATCCCCGTCCTCAAACACCACGGGGGAGCCAAGGCCAGCATCGCCATGAAGAACCTCATGGGCTGCATCTGGGACCGCCGGGCCTACCACAAGGATGGGGCGCTTCACGACAGCATCTCGGATTTCTGCTTGCTGCGCAAACCGCAACTCAACATCGTGGACGCGTACCGGGTCACCATGGCCAACGGACCGCAACGCGCGCGGCCCGAGGATGTGGTGCTCAAGAAAATGCTCCTTGCCTCGACTGACATCGTCGCCGTAGATGCGGCTGCCGTCCGCCTGCTCCGCCCCGAGTCCCATGGGGCCAAACACATCGCCCTCGCGGCCGAGAAGAAGATCGGGAGCATGGATCTGACCAAACTCGACATCCGGAAGATCCGCCTATGAGCCGCTGGCTCCGCCGACTCCGCATCCTGATTGCCTGCCTCGTCCTTGTTGGCGCAGTAGCGGTCTTCGCTCTAGGGGGAGATCTCGGCAAGGTGCTCGCCCCCTTCCTGGCCCATACCCAGCTCCTTCCCTCCTTCATCCGCCTCATCGCGACCGGGTCGATCCTGGCTGGCCTGAGCGTGCTGGCCATTCTCCTGCTCACCCTACTGGCCGGGCGTTGGTACTGCGCCTGCCTCTGCCCCCTCGGCGTCCTCCAAGACGTGGCCCGTGCCTTTGGTCATTCGTTCCGGCGCCTCAAGAGGAGCCAGGACCGCAAGGACCGCAATGGCTATGTGCGCCGAGCGGCGCGGACCTGCCTGTTGGTTGCCACCATCGTCTCCGGAACCGCAGGATCGCTGTTCCTAGTCAACCTAATCGATCCCTATAGCGTGTTTGGCCGATCCGCCACCGCGCTGCTGCGGCCAATCGTCTCGCTGGGGAGACAGGGGCTTTCCGCCATGCTGGAGAAGGCCGATATCTATGCGCTCGCGGGAGCCAGCCCCGTGCAGCTCGCCTGGGGCACGACCACCTTGGTCGCCGTGTTGCTCCTGGTGCCAGTAGGCATGGCACTCTTCCGCGGACGGCTCTACTGCAACAGTATCTGCCCGGTCGGGGCCCTCTTGGCCACGCTCTCCCGATTCTCCAAGGTCCGCGTCCGCACCCAGGAGGAGACCTGCACAGGGTGTGGCATGTGCGCTCGTCAGTGCCGGGCCGACTGCATCGTGCTCACCGAGGACAAGAAGGCCCAGATCAACGCCGCCGAGTGCGTCCTCTGCCTCGACTGCGTGGGGCTCTGCCCCACCCAGGCACTGGTCTACGCCACGGATTCCCCCTCCTGTTCCGCCCAGACCGATGGGGGCCGGCGGGAGCTTCTGGCCTTGGGCACCACCGCTGCGGCGGCGATTGTCGCCCTCCCCTTGCGTTCCCTCGCCTCGGCTGGCTTCGTGCCCGAGGAGGCAGCCATGCCGGTCGTGCCACCGGGTGGAATCAGCTTCGACCACTTCACCAGCGCCTGCACGGGCTGCCACCTCTGCGTGGTCCTCTGCCCCGGTCGTGTCCTGCAACCACGGATCAGCGCCCACGGTGGGAAGGGCGTGTTCCAGCCCGCGCTCGACTACCTGGCCGGAGCCTGCGACTACGACTGCAACCTCTGCTCCCAAGTCTGCCCCAATGGGGCCATCCTGCCCCTGACGGTGCCCGAGAAGAAGCGCGTCCAGATCGGCATGGTCTACCTCCACGAGGACCGCTGCGCCGTCTACCAACGCGGCGAGGAATGCGGGGCCTGTGTCGAGGTCTGCCCCACCCACGCGGTCTACCCCGAAGACCGGGACGGCATCCTCTATCCGGTGACGGACGGCGATCTCTGCGTCGGCTGTGGTGCCTGCGAAAACGTCTGCCCGCAGAGCCCGCGCGCGATCACAATCGAAGCCCTGGCGCTCCACGGCACCGCTCTCGATCCCCTCGCCAACGACCACAGCGCCAGCTCCGCCCCCGACCCGGGCCTCGCCGAAGAGGACTTCCCGTTCTAGCTCGGCGGATAGGGAGCACGTAAAACCGGACCACACGGCGCGACCTCCCTCCACTCCGTCCACTCCGCCCGGCTCTGCGTGAATGGCGCAGTCTACCGCTTGACGACCTGGAAGGGGATGGCGGGTATATACCCGAGGGAAATGCGACGAGGCTTGGCCGCAGCCTTCGCCACCTTCTTACCCTTGCCCTTCTTTCCCTTTGCAGGAGCTTTCGGGATCGTCGTGCCAAAGGCCTCGGCGATCAGATTGCCGGCGAGCCCGGGTTCCAGCTCCTCCTTGTCGGCGATGAGCTCGAATACGTATCCGTCCTTCTCGGTGCGCGTCTTGCCGACGCTCATGCCTTTGGGCGGGTCGTTCAGGACGATCTCCACATTCGCCACCCAGGTCTTGGGCGGGGTCTTGATCTTCACCTCCGATGTGGTGCCCACGCGGATGGGCACGGGACTCTTCCCTTCGACAGCCGCACGGGGGGCATTCCACTTAACGTTCTTCATGGCCACCTGCATCTCCTCAGCCGGGGCCAGATGGCGCCACAGGAAGGCCTGCATGACATCGTCCACCGGGCGAGCAAGACGCTTCACCGCTTTGCCCCTGATGCGCGCGGTTCCCTCCACCTCAACTGCGAAGGGGGACACCGGCACACTCTTGGGAGTGGTCAGGGTGAGGCGGATCTTATCCTGCCCGGCGGGAATCCGCCCCCCGGCCAGCAGCATCCCCTCGGGAGCGTCACGCAAACCGAGCTGGACTGATCCGGTGAAGCCATCGCGGCGCAGGATATGCACAGTGATCGGAGCCACGCGACCGCCCTGAAGGCTGAGGGTGGCGGGGCTGACACGCAGGGCGAAGTCCGGCTGCGGCAGAGCCACTCGTATGCGGTAGCCATAGGCCTTGCCGCCCAAGCTGCTGGTGTCGCTCACGTGCAGATAGTAGTTGCCATCCTTGGGCAGTTCGGCGCGAAGGTAGGAGTCCGCGTGATGGGTCAACAATCCGTCACCCGTGTGCAGGAACGGCGGGTCCTTGCGCACGTGATCGTCGTTCCACGCCACGGTTCTGCCCCTGGCATCGGTCAACCGCAGCAGCGAGTCGAGGGGCGAACGCAGGCGGCGGGCCATCACCTCGGCCACCACTTCCTGGCGCTTCTTGCCCCGGAATACGTACACATCCACATCGCCCGGGCTCTCGATACGCCCGTTCAACGTGCGGGGGAGGAAGATGCGTTGCGCTCCGCGCCGATCATCGTTCGGTTCCTTCTCGGTCGTCTCGGGCAGATCTTCGACCACATACAGCACGTCGTTCGACTGGTTCTTGCCCTTGCCGACGGAAGCCCGGCGAATTCCCCAGTCGCCCCGACGAGTGTCCAGCGCCACGCGCTTAGCGGCCAAATGCTCGCCACCGATTGAGGCCACCACCTTCTGCCCGGTCTTCGCGCCCAAGGGGAACGAATGCGTCACGAAGGGCAGTTCACCAATGGCTACGCGATAGACGAAATCCTGCCGCCCGCGGTAGATGGAATCGTGGATCTCCAGTTCGTAGACGCCGTCCTTGGGCACGGTGTAGAAGAGCACGGGGTCGGGATCGAACTGGTAGTCATCTGCAAACGCCACTTCCTCGCCACGGGGCCCGATAAGCGACACGGTCGCCTGGAACCAGCCCGGGACGGCATCGGCCAGGTAGGGCACAAGATGACGAGCCGCGACTCGGACCACCAGCCGTTGCCCGGCCTTCGCCGAGAATGGAATCCGGTCCACGTCACCGGGCAGGATCTGGCCGTTGATGACCACTGGCAGCTTGGCGGGTGGCAGGGCGGGGAGCTTGGGTCTGCTGTCCGGATTGTTCGGCTCCATCTCGTCGATCTCAGGCAATGCGCCCACCTGGAAGCACATGGGATTGGTCAGCCCACTCGCCGTCTCCATACGCAATTCCCGATCGCCAAGTTTGGCCCCGGGCGCGACAGTCACTTTCACCACCACCATTTCGGCGAGCTGGTTGTTGATCTGCCGCTTGCGGAAGCTCTTGTTGAGGATCAGCTCGTTGGTGATGTGCTGCAGTTCATGCAGAGTCTTCTTCTCCAGATCCCGCAGCATGGGGTGCTCCGGCATCTTCACGGGCTCGGCCTTGGAGTCCTTCCTGGCCGCCTTCTTCTTGGGTTTGCGCCGTCCCCAGGGGGGCGTCTTGCCCTTGGTGCCCGGCAACTCCGACCAGCGCTTCTCAAGCAGATTCTGGACCGTTTCGCGCAAGACCTTCCTCTGTTCCGGCATCAGATTCCGGCGGGGACGGTAGTGCTTCACCACCTCCGCTTCCACGCCCTCGCCTGAGACATGCACGGCCTTGGGACGACGGAGAAGCTGCCCGCCGAGCACGACCTCGAAGGTGGTTCCCCGGTTGCCGCCAGCCGGAAAAACGTAGCCAATGTGCGGCTGCCGGGCAGTCTGGGCGTGTCCCAGTCCCGCAACCAGGGCCACAAGGAGGGCGAGAGACAAGCTCTTGTTCAAACTCATTCGGAGGACTCCCGAACTACATGATTTCCTTGAGTCGGCCGCCGCTCTTGATGCCGTCCCCGCCAGCGGGGAGCACCTGGACGTCGAGGCCACGGGGATTGGGCATCTTGCCCTCGGGGTCGATCCCCATCAACTCGTAGATACTGCCGATCATATCCACGGGGTAGACCGGACGGTCGACCACTTCTTCGCCTCTGGCACTGGACTTCCCGACTACCTGCCCGCCTTCGAAGCCACCCCCGGCGACGACTGCGGAGAAGCACTTGCCGTAGTGCGAACGACCGCCGTTCCACGGCGGATTCCACTGAACTTTCGGGCCACGGCCGAACTCGCCACCCCACCAAACGATGGTGCTGTCCAGCAGCCCCCGGTCGGCGAGATCCTCGAGCAAGGTGGACATGCCCTGATCCATCTCCGGCAGCTTCCGGCTCATGATGTCGAAGTGCTGCTTGTGGGTGTCCCAGCCCTTGTAGTTGATCGTGATATACGGCACGCCCTGCTCGGCCAGGCGTCGGGCCATGAGGCAGGATTGGCCGAAGGTGTTGCGCCCGTAGCGGTCTCGCAGGGCATCCTTCTCGGAGGAGAGATCGAAGAGCTTGCGAGCATCTCCGAACATCATCGCATAGGCATTCTCCTCGGCCTGGTCCGTCGCCGCAAAATGCGGATTCCCCGGCATGGTATGCCCGAGACCGTCCAACTTGTGCAACAGTTCCCGGCGCTTCAGTTGGCGCTCGTCAGTGATGCCCTTGGCGACGATGCCCTCCACCGCGAAGGGCGTCTGGGCGGGGTTGCCGCCCGTGGCGAAAGGCTTGTACTTCTGACCTAGGAAACCCGCTTCCGAGAACCGGCCCTGGGGCTGCGTAAGGACGATGTAGGGAGGCACAATCCCCTTGTATCCCTGGTCGTACCCCTTGAAGAGCGAGACCACCGCACCCGCGCAGGGGAACACCAGCCGTCCGGGCTTGCGTCCGGTCTGGGTAATGTAGGACGCGGTCTCATGGCCGTTGATGCCGTGGGTCATGCTGCGAATGATCGAATACTTGTCCGCCTGCTTCGCCAGCAACGGCAACTGGTCGCTGATCCGGATGCCGGTCACGTTGGTCTTCATGGTCTTGTTCAGCGGACCGGTATAGTCCTTCCCCGCATCCGGCTTCGGGTCAAACGTGTCCGTATGCGGCGGGCCGCCCCACATCCAGATCTGGATGACCGACTTTGCCCGCCCTGCCCTGCTGCCAGCGGGCTTCCTGGCCGTCCGCGCCAGCAGGTCCTGTCCGAGCAAGCCCATGCCGCCGGCCCCGAGTAGCCCAAGCCGCAATGCCTCGCGTCGGGTCATACCGTCAGTTGTTGATCGTCTGCTCATATCGTGTGCCTCGCTGCGCTGTGGCCACCGGCCACTCAGTGTCGGTAGAGGAATTCCTTGGTATTGATCAATGCCCAGGCCAAGTCGTGGATCCCCTGCGCCTTCTTCACCCTCCCACCTGTGGTGTAGCTCCGGGCGGTTGCGATCTCGGCCTGGGTGGGCGGGCGGGAGAGGATGGTAAGATACAGGGAGTGAAGCATGGCGCCGGGGCGCTTCTTGGCACCCCAGACGATGGTCTTCAGCCCCCAGCCGCGCTCGATCTTCGTCTGCACGTGACTGGAGTTCAGCATGTGCATCCGCTGGCCATCCGTGGGCTGGTTGCTCCGTTCCGAGAGCATCCCGGTATCCCGCGCGGGGCGACCGAACATCTCCAGAAACTGGCTGCTGATACTGCCGTCGGCCAAGGTGACCGTCCGGTGGTTCTCGGGGATGAAGGTGAAAGGCTCCGGAATGGGGCTGGAGTAGGATTCCCCAGGCCCGAATATCTTGGCCAAGGCATCCACCAGCACCTCGGCATCCAAGCGGCGCACGGGGTAGCAGGCGAACATCGCCTCGGACCTCTCCGGGTCTCCCTGGGGGATCGAGGACTGCTGGTAGGTGCGGGAGTTGACGATCAGCCGGATGACGTGCCGAAGGTCGTATTTCCGCTTGACCATCTCCCCTTCGAGATAGGCGAGAAGCTCGGGCACCACCGGCGGGTTGTCATCGCGAATATCATCCGCCTCATGGACGACGCCACGCCCCAGAAGCCAGAACCAGAGCCGGTTTGTGGCGGCCCGCGCAAACCAGGGGTTGTCGCCCTGGATGAGCCAGTCGGCAAACACCCGGCGCGGGTCCGTGCCAGCAGGAACGGACACGGGTCGTCCGTCCGGGAACATCGCCCTGAGCGGACCTTCCGGGGCCGGGTCGAGATGGACGATCTCCTCCTTCCATTCGGCGGTCCCCTTGAAGGCCACGCGGGAGAAAAGCGCCTCCAGCCCCTCGCGTTCCTTCTCGGGCCAACTCTCCAGCCGCGCCCCCATGAAGGTCAGAGCCACGCACTGAGCGATGGTGGCAGGTTCGTGTCCCTGCATGGCCCGGTAGAAGTTGACCGGCGGCACGCGGAAGTTGCTGCCGCTAGAGGTAAGCAACTCGCGGGCAAACTGATCGTAGGGCTTGTTTGTCTTGATCGCGTCACGGACCCAGCGGTGGTAGGCCTGCACCGCGTTCGGCCACAGATTGATGGGGAACTCAGCCTTGACTCGCAGCACATCGCACCACTTGAGCGCCCAGTAGTCGGCGAATTCCTTGCGCTTCAGCAGGGCCTCCACCTTCGCCGCGCGCTTGCCAGGGCGCTCGTCCTTGCGGAACCGGAGCACCTCCGCAGCCGTCGGCAACGCGCCGATCAGATCCAGATGCACGCGCCGCACGAACACATCGTCCGAGCAGAGATGGGCCGGGGTGATCCCCTCCCCTATCCAAGCCTTCAGCATGATGTCGTCAACGGCATTGGCAGGCACGAATCCGGCGTCCGTCTCGTACGGGGCTACCGGTGGCTTGGCCGTCGCCAGCCCCGCCAGGACAGCAACAAACAGCATCGCCACCCGCCCGCGACTGCGGCTGGGGGCGAAGGGCAACCGTCGAGTCCAAGTCATGCATTCGCTCCGTTGCTATACTCTCGGCCACTCCATCCAGAGCGGCTCGATGTGCCCCGCTTGCGAGGGGAGACAGGCGGCCAGAGGCAGTCTACATTGCAGGTTCTATAGGCCGTTGACACGTAGAACGTAGGGCGGGTTCGGGATATTCTCAACAAGTGCGGTTGTTTCCGTCACTTTTTTCACCGACCGCGTCCCTTGCCCGTAGCACACTGAACCGAGCGTCGGAGCCATGCCATGTCCTCTCCCACGATCCGCGATGTCCGAGCCATCTTGGTATCCCCCGGGACCGGGAGCACGCAGAAACGGCTGATCGTGGTCAAGGTCGAGACTTCCGAGCCCGGCCTGTACGGTCTTGGCTGCGCCACCTTCACCCAGCGCCACCGCGCGGTCGCGACCGTCGTCGATGACTTCCTGGCACCCCTGCTCAAGGGACGGGACGTGCACCGGATTGAGGATCTCTGGCACCTGGTCCACGTGAACGCCTACTGGCGCTCGGGGCCAGTGATGAACAATGCGCTCT
>JABGQJ010000010.1 GCA_018648945.1 Victivallales bacterium | reverse complement strand
GCATATCCGCAATACCTGGCTATGGTGGAGACGGTGACCAACCATGCGAGACGATGAGACCGCAGCGGCATCAAGGCTAGCCTGGTCTATTCATGAGCCATCTACTACAACCCTCCATCGCACGCAACTCCAGCGGCTTTCGTGACGATGTGCATGAATAGATCAGGCAAGGAAGAGACCCCATGACAACCATCCGCATCCCCGAGCGTAGTGTGCCGGTTCTGGCGGAAGCCGACGTGGTGGTCTGCGGCGGCGGACCGGCGGGCATTGCCGCCGCTTTGGCGGCGAAGCGGACCGGATGCTCGGTGGCCCTGCTGGAACAGAGCGGCACCCTGGGCGGCATGGGGACCGCCGGACTGGTGCCGGCGATCATTGTGATGGACGACGGCGAGCGGGTTCTTGCCACCGGCATCTGCCGCGAGGTGGTCGACGAGCTGGCCCGGCGCATGGGCGAGAAGCCCAACTACCACTGGCAGAACATCCAGCCCGAGTTCCTCAAGGCCGTCTACGACGACCAAGTGACCGCCGCCGGGATCGAACTGTATCTCGGGCTGGCGGTAATCGACGCCCTGACGGAAAACGGGCGGGTGTCCGCCGTGGTGGTGGCTACCCGACACGGTCTCAAGGCCGTACGCGGGCGCGTCTTCGTCGATGCCACGGGCGATGGCAACCTCTCGGCCTGGGCCGGGGCTGCCTTTGATCTCGGCGATGCCGAGGGGCAGACCATGAGCCCGTCCCTGTGCGTGCAGTATGCCGGGGTCGATTGGGACGCATACCGGCAAGGGGTAGCCGAAGGGAACTCCGACCGCGCCGTGTGGCATCGCTTGATGGATGCCGGGACCGCCCCCGTACCGGAACGCCATTTCGTGGGTTTCTTCCGCACCGGAACGGCCATCGGCACCGGTAATCTCGGCCACATCTACGGCATCAATGGCCTCGACGAACACGACATTACCAGGGGATACATCGAGGGCCGACAGATCGCCCGGAAGATGCACCGCTTCTACCGGGAACGGGTGCCCGGCTTTGCCAACAGCGAACTGGTCAACACGGCTTCGCTGCTCTCTGTGCGCGAAACTCGACGGGTCCGGGGCGACTACCAGTTGTGCTACGAGGACTACCTCCAACGGGCCAGTTTCCCCGACGAGATCGGTCGCTTTGCCTACCCGATCGACATCCACTCCTCCTCTGCCAACCCCGCAGAGCAGGAGGAGGTCGAGCGGCGTCTGGAGGCCACCCGCTTGCGCAAAGGCGAGAGCTACGGAATCCCGTACCGCGCGCTGATTCCGCAGGGGCTCAGCAACCTCCTGGTGGCTGGCCGCTGCCTCTCCTGCGACCGTGAGGTGCAGTCGTCGCTGCGCGTGATGCCGGGCTGCTTCATCACTGGGCAGGCAGCCGGTTGCGCGGCGGCATTGGCCACCGGCTGCGGCGGCGAGACGCGCCGCGTGATCACCGGCGAACTACAGAATCTCTTACGCCGACAGGGCGCCATCGTGGCGGAGTGAGCCACCGACACCGAACCCCAGGACCAGGAAAGGGAGACACCATATGACGGAACGAGAACGCATTTTGAGTGTGTATCGGGGCACAGCTCTGGACCGCGTGCCGTTCATGTTGGACCTCTCGCACTGGTTCTACCACCGGCACCAGCTGCCGTGGGATCTGAGCCAGGTCTACGATCGCCCGGAAGCCGCGCTGATCGAGTATCACAAGCAGGTCGGTGCGGGTTTCTATATGCCCAATCTCGGGCAGTTCTACACTGCGCGTTTCGCGCCCGATGTCGAGGCCGAGACCGTGCGCCAGGAGCTTGACGGGGGGCCGGAGATCACCTGGCGTTTCCGGACGCCGTTGGGCGTGATCGAGCGCCGTCGCATCTGGGAGGAACAGACCTATGCCTGGGGCATCAGCCAATGGGGGGTGCGGACGGCGCAGGATCTAGAGGTGTTTGGCCACGCCATGAGCGGCCGGACCTTCGCCTCCGACTGGCAGCAGTATCGGGCATGGACCGCGGCCGTGGGCGATACCGGCGTCGTCTATCTGTCTGCCGGCTACAGTGCCATCGGGCAGCTCATGAACTACTGGATGGGGCCGGAGCAACTGGTCTATGCCACCATGGACTGCCCCGACTTGCTCCACCAAGTGGTTGACGCTGTCAATGCCAACAACCTTGAGCTTATCGATCTGCTTGCCCAGTCCCCAGCCGAAGTGATCAGTATGGGCGACAATTTCTCCAGCGACCTCCAGCCCCCGTCCTTCTTCGCGACCTGGTCGGCCCGGCACTACACCGAGGTGATCCGGCGGCTCCATGCGGCCGGCAAGCAGGTGGCGGTTCATGTCGATGGTCGGCTTCGTGGCGCTCTCCGCATGTTCCGTGAGGCCGGCGCGGATTGCATCGACGCCGTCACGCCGACTCCCATGGGGGATCTCACTCCCGCCGAGTGCCGTGCCGAAGCGGGTCCTGACCTCATTCTCTCCGGCGGTGTCTCGCCCGACCTGTGGCTGCCGAACGTGTCGCTCGAGGTGTTCAGAAAACACGTGCGCGAGTGGCTCGCGCTGCGGCGCTTCAGCCCGCGCCTCATCGCCAACGCTGGCGACCAGGTCCCCCCCGGCGCAGACGAGGATCGCATCCGGATCATGCGTGATCTGGTGGAGAGCGAAGGAGTCTACTGAGGGGAGGGGAGGGGAGGGGGGGATGGAGGGATGGAGGGAGAGGTCTCGCCATCCCCTGCAGTTCACGCTAGAGTGTTCGTCCGAGAGGCCAGTCTGGCACGCCTCACGGATTGCTCACCAGAAGTAAAGGGAAATCCCATGGCGAACACCTTGATCGAACCGGTCCTGAACTGTGCCGCCTGCGAGCGGGTGATCCAGGACACCTACCAGGGCACGCTGGCCATGTGTCACGAGAACACGCCCTATGCCGTGCCCATGAACCACGCGTTTGTCGATGGCAAGTTCTACTTCCATTGCGGTATTCGCGGCCACAAACTTGATCTCATTGCCCAGAACCCAAATGTGGTCTATGTGATCAATAAGTTGCACGCCACCGCGGAGCAAACGGAGGATGACGCGTGTTGCCACGGACCATGGGAGAGTCTCATCGCCTATGGCACGGCTCGAGTCGTCGAGGATCTCGACGAGAAGGCTGTCGTGTTCGGCAAGTTCATGGGCTACTACGGGAAGCCGGACTACAAGATGAACGAACAGGCGCGCACCAGCACCTCCGGGATCGTCATCGATGTCACCTCGATGACTGTACGTTCCGAGCTTACCCGAGGGACGACCGAATACTGGCTCTGGACGCCAGCCTAGTCGCCTCCCGGAAGCAGATGCACGGCGCCATCGCCTGGCGCTTGAGGGCATTCCCGGACTACGGGCACAGCTATCGGACCATGCAGGTCTGAGCAAGCACGTCCAGGTAGGATCCAGATTTCTGGGCATAGCCCTGGCCTGTGCGCCAGCGAGGGTAGAAGCGGCGTCTCGCCGCTTTGGGAAGGGGCATGGCTCGCGCATAAACCGACCGGAACAGACAGTTGCCAAGGCAGGCGCGCCAGCGAGGGTAGAAGCGGCGTCTCGCCGCTTTGGGAAGACAAGACACAGGCGGGACGCCTATGCTACGTTCGCGCGCCAGCCCTGGTCCGGCAGTTCTCGCTTGGGCAGGAAGCGAAGGGAACGGGGAGTCGCCGATGCAAGGACTGGGATGAAGGTAGGAACGTGGACTTGTCGCATTGCGCGTGGGCACAAAGCGGCGAGACGCCGCTTCTACCTTGGCCAGCCTCGATGCGACACGCCCGAAGATCTGGGATCTGGTGGTCCTGTCCTTCACGGCAACTTCGAAATCTCGGAGTTAAACTCCGAGATTTCATTGTTTCCCGGTCCCGGGGACTCCGAGAGAGACGGAGTGAGATGGGCCCCGACCCACTACTTCTTCAGCGGGATCACGCCCCAGCTGCTGTTGGTGAATTCGCGCACGGTGAAGCACCAGATGATGACCTTCTTGCGCTTCAGATAGCCCGGATCGCGGCGGATGCGGCGGAACAGGGAGACGCGGGCGGGACGGGCGGCCGAACCCATGACTGCAAGCAGATCGACGGGGAAACCCAGTTCCTTCGCTAGCTGATCGGGAAGTCCCGCCCCACGCGCGTGCATCTCGTTGCCAGCGTGGAAGACCAGTCCGTGACTGTCGCTGAGCAGCAGGACCGGGCTTGTGTCATCCGGTTTGATCGGGGTCAGATCCCTGCCTTCCCCCACCCGCCGAATCGCCAGCTTCTCCTTTGGCGGGCGCCTCGTCTTCAGTTCCCGACAGAGGTCGCCGGTGATGGTGATGGTCTCGGCTCTGGTGCCGTAGTCCCGGCGGTCCATGGCGGTGAGCCAGTCCCGGTCCTTGAGCTGCTTCGCGATCTCCTCGGCGATCAGCACGCAGGCTCGTGGCGAGTAGTGCGTGTCCTGCTTGCAGTAGACGGGGCCCTCGGCATCGGCACGGTGTGCCAGGAAAAGGGGTACGAGGTCCAGCACGTCCACGCCTGATTCACGGAGCTCGTCGTAGAATGCCTGGTGGGCGGTGTCGATCCGTGGCTCGGCCGTCTTGCAGACCGTGGGATCGAGCAGATGCTCCGGATAGATGACAGATTTGGCCGGGATGGGCAGCACGATCAGCTCGATCCCGTTGCGCTTGCATTCCTCGTGGTAGGCGAGGATCGCCGCGAGGGGATCAGCCAGCCTTGCGTCGCGTGGCGGCTGGATGTGGAGCGCCGCCTTGCCCCAGAACTGGCCCAGCGCCATCTGCCGCAGTTCGGCACTGTGGAAGTACCAGCCATTCCTGCCGGCGACCGTCATCAGTCCGTCTGCCGATGCCGCGAGCTTGCCGAAGCTGCTCCGAATCTGGCGAAGCTCCTCTGGGGGAAGGGCAGGGGGCGTGCCCGACTGTCGCGCGGTCGGGGTCGCTTCGGGTTGGGCGACGGGGGTCGCGCTGGCCCGTTCTGTCACGTCTGCGGGTGCCTCGCCCAGTTCGCCCCACAATGGCTCTTCGAGGATGAGGTCGTCGTCGGTTGGCTCCTCGCGGCGAATGCGACCGTACTGAGTCTTGACGTCTTCCCAGCCCCGCAAGCTGAGCTGCGCCCGCCGCCCCTTGCGGAGCCTGGTGACCTCGGTCAGTTTGCCGTCGCGCATGCTGCGCATGTAGACCAGGGCAGAGCCGCCAGCAAGAGCTGCGTCCCCGGTGATATCTGTCAGGTGTACCCAGACGATGTGGTCCTTGTAGGGCGTGTGCCCGGGCCGGGGCAGGGGGGCCATTGCCTTGACGATGCCGCTCACCTGGCGGGTTGTCCCTTCCAGAGACTGCGTTCTCCGAGTGCGCTTGCCGACCTTCATCGAGAGCAGGCGCCAATCCCCGGCTGAGAGCTCCCGAGCTGCGAACTGCCAGATGACGAGCTTCTTGCCCGCCAGTCGGTCGTTCCCCCGGCGCAGTTCGTTTGCCAGTTCCGCACGGGCGGCGTTGGCCCCGCCTCCATTCTGGCGAATGGCATCGATGGGCCGGTCAAGAGCGTGGCTCAGATGTTCGGCAAAGCCTGCGGATTCACCCCATTTGAGGGACGAGTCGGAGTAGATGTTCGAGAAACTGTCTCCCAGTAGCAGAATGTCCGCTTCGGGGTCGGGGCGCCAGGGCTTGTCCTCACTGGTCACCACTTGCAGGGATTGGGGCACTGACCGGTAGCGGGTACTTGCGGGCGGAAGCCTGAGCATGGCCACCAAGTCGCCGGGCTGGCTGGCACTCCCGGCAACGAGCGTCGTCTTCGCACGCCTCCGCTCGGGGAGAGCCAGCGGCCCGGGGATGGACTCGGCCAAGCGCTGGGCGACGAGTTCCATTGCCCGTGCGGTCCAGTGGGTATCGGTGCTCAGGAACTGCGGCTCGCCTGTCTCGCGCGCCCGACTGGCGAGGAGTCCGGATGGGTCGAAGACCGTGACCAGGTCGGCTTCGCGGCCCTCGCATGTGGTCACTAGGCGCTTGAGCGCGGCTTCGTAGATGGCGCGGTTCGCTGGATTCCGCATGATCCCGTGGTACCCGTCCAGGCGCGTATCAAGGAAGAGCTTGGGATCTTGGAGCTCGGCCATGCACTGCCCATAGGAGGCATTGTGAATGGGAGCGACGTCTGCCTGGTAGCGGGCGGTGAACTTCTCTGGATGGATGCTCGCCTTCGCCGGTACCGGCACCACCACCAAATCGATGCCTCTCTCGGCAAGCTGGGCCGCGAAGTCGAGAATCGCCACCACCGGGTCCGGTTGCGGTGGCGTCTCCCACTCGTTGCCGCTCTGGCGGCGTGCCTGTAGCTGTTTGGGCTCGAGGAAACCGGGCCCGATGAGGTGATCGATGCCCGGTCGGTAGAACAGCCAGCCATCGAGTCCCGTATAGACCTCCTCGTTTCCCGTGTTGAGGAATCCCGTGAAGAGGGCCTGGGTGGGCGGCAGGAGAAGAGCCTGGAGATGCGACCGTTCGTCGAGTTGGGACTCGAATCTGTTCATGCCTTGCAGGAGAGTGCGATTCGCCTGGAGGAGGCCCCCCTGGCGAGCTGTGGCAAGCGATTCGCCGCTGGCTTCGGCCAGAATCGACCATCCTACGCCGCCGTAGTCTGTGAACGCCGCGAGTTGACGGGCGATTGGGATCACGGCCAGGATCAGCAGGAAGCCAACCACTAGCACGCGCGCCTGGGTTGAAGAGAGGTCGGTGTGCCCGATCTCAAGCTCAGCGACTTGCTCCCGGGTGAGACGCTTGGTTGGTGGTTTCATGCTTGCTCGCGCTTCTTCGACCGGAGGTGGTCAGAAGATGAAGTAGATGAAGGGATTGAAGGACTGCGTGGTCAGGGCGACGATGGCTAGCAGGAAGACCAGGAAGACCCAGGCGACCTTGGACCACGTGATTCGCCGGGTGAAATCCCACGTCTGGGGTGCTCCCCAGATGACGAGGGCCGCGATCAGGAAGCTGAGCTGGTAGTAGGGGCGATGGACCACGCCGCCGACGAGCCCGGCTGTGGCGGAGCCCGTGCCCCGGCCGAGCATCGTCCCGCAGTAGCCCAAGGCATGGCTCAGATCCCGTGCTCGGAAGAAGACCCAGGTGAAGAGGAGGATGGCGAAGGTGAAGGCAATTCTCACCGGGCGGGGCAGGGCGCGATAGGGGCTGTTCCTTCCCTGGGCGCGCTCGAACGCGAGCATCGTGCCATGCATTCCCCCCCAGATCGCGAAGTTCCAGCTGGCTCCGTGCCACAGCCCTCCCAGGAGCATCACGGCCATCAGGTTGAGATAGGTGCGGGATTTGCTGCCTCGGTTGCCCCCCAACGGGATGTAGAGGTAGTCTCGCAGCCAATTGGACAGGGAGAGGTGCCAGCGTCGCCACACGTCGGTGATCGATTCGCTGAGGTAGGGCGAATCGAAGTTCTTCGCGAAGACGAAGCCAAGCATCAGGCCCAGGCCAATGGCCATGTCCGAGTAGCCGCTGAAGTCGAAGTAGATCTGGAACGCGTAGGCGGTCACTCCATACCAGGCGTCGGCACAGGTGGCGGCCCCGGCGTTGAAGGCGGTGTCGGCGATCTTGCCGCACGGGTTCGCCAGGAGCACCTTCTTGCCGAGACCGAGGCAGAGAAACGTGATCCCGCGCGAGAATTTGGCCATGGTGTGGGTGCGGGTGCGGAGCTGCTCGGCCACTTCCTGGAAGCGGATGATCGGTCCGGCGACGAGTTGTGGGAACATGGCCACGTAGCAGGAAAAGTCCGTGAAGTTCCGAATCGCCCGAGCATCTCCGCGATAGACGTCGATCGAGTAACTCATGGACTGGAAGGTGTAGAAGCTGATGCCCAGCGGGAGCGTGATGCGGTACCAGATATCGAGTCGCTGGTCTGCCAGGCCCAGAGCGGAGAGGAGGGCATCGTAGTTGGCGGTGGCGAAGTTGAAGTACTTAAAGAACCCGAGCAGGGAGAGATTGGCACAGATGGAGATGAAGAGGGCTGCCTTCTGCCCCCTCGTTCGGCGTCCGTTCTGAGGCAGGGGCTGGACCGGTTCCTTCCAGGCTGCGCCGAACTGCCGCGTCATGGCCAGGCCGCAGATGTAGTCGATCACCGTTGAGGAGAACATGAGCACGACGAACGCGGGATTCGCCCAGCCGTAGAACAGGTAGCTGAGAAGAGTGAGCAGCAGATGCCTGGTCCGCCGTGGTGCCGCGTAGTAGAGGACCAGCACCAAGGGCAGGAAGTAGAACAGAAACAGATGGGAACTGAATACCATGGAATGGGGGTTCCGGGCTCTGGACCGAGCGGAAGTCTGGGGTCGGGGGCCTAGGCAGACACAAGGCGTGGTGACCATCCGGTACAGGATGATTCTCGGCGTCCCTCGCTCGTCACTTCAGACTCTCCACCGCGAGAGCCCAGTAGGGGACCAGTTCCATCACGTCTGCATCGGCGGCCTTGGTGATCTTCGCCAGGTCCCGATGGGAATCGAACGGGTCGAGCAGGAGACGCTGGCGTTGGCCGGCTTGCCAAGCCGCAGCTGGCGTGTGCTTCTTGTCCTTCATGCCCCAGTGCACGACCACGATACTGCGCTCGTCGTAGGTGCCAGACAGGACCTTGTCCACTCGGCAGGCAACGTAGGTTACACAACTGGTGTAGGGAGCGATCCGCTGGGCTGTCGGCACCGCGGATGCCTTCAGGATGGTCACCTCCACGACAACTCTGGCGCTTTTCCCCGGGTCGGACCGCTGTGGCAGGTCCAGCGTCGCTGCCATCTCCCGGGCGGCTGTGGCTGCGGCGGTGTCGCCATAGCGTCGGCCCAGTTCGTTGACGATGGGGATCATCTGGCCGAGCACCACCCGGTTCCGTTCACGGAATGCGGGATCACGCAAGGTGGGCTTGGCACCGGCTGGGGTGACGAGCTTCTTGGCGAGTTCGTTCAGCTCCTCGAGCTTCTTTGTGGCAGCGACCTGTCGGTTGAAGTCGGGGGACTTGAGGATGGCTGCCGCTTTGAGGCCGAGAGGCTGGGTCCGGAATTTCGCGCTCAGCTCGCGGTAGATGGCTTGCGACTCCAGAGCGTTGGCATTGCCCTGGGCTTCGGCCAGCATCTTCGTGCCAGCCTCGGCCAGCGCCGTCAGGATCTTCGCTGCCTCGGGATCGCGCAGCTTCTGGAGCTCGGCGATGATCGGAGAGTAGTCACTCGCCTTGGCAAGTCTTGCTTTGTATACCTCCAGGGCACTCAGCCGGAGATGATCGACTGGGTCGCGGGTTGCGGTCGCCAGGGCGACCGCTGCCTGCGGGGCAGCAGAGGGGAGCCACAGATGCGGGACCGACCAACTGCCATCGTATGCCTTGAGGACCACCGTCTCCTTCGTCGACATCTTGACGAGCACCGGCTTGTATTCCTTGCCGAACTTGGCCGTGGCCATGCAGAAGTCCGGGTGGTTGGACCAGCGTGGATTCTGCCACTCCTGGCTGCCCTTCGGCTGCTCGATCCGCCAAAGCTCCTTGTCGTATTTGTTGCGAACCCCGAAGTAGCTATGGGGAAGATAGAGATGCATCAGGCGGTACGTGTTGTCCGGGCTCATCGTAGCATTGCACGCCTGCTTCCCGTCGTAGAGGATGTGGAACTTGTCTGCCGACACGTTCCTGATCAGGCATCCGCCATAGGCTTCCCCCAGATGCGTGCCATCCCGCGACAGGCCGCCATCACACGGGAAATCCGCCAGCTTAACCTGCTTGCCGCTCTTGAGGCGATGGAGCCATGTCTGCCCGGCACCCTTGTTCTCCGGGTATCGGTGCTTGCCACGGGTAGTCATGTAGACGATGCATCGCTCGCCGGTACGTGGGTCGTCCCAGAAGCTTGCGGAGTGCGCACTTCTGCCCGTGTCGATCACCCGGAGTTCCGAACCGTCGGCCTTCATCCGGTATGCCTTCGCACCACGTGAGAAGACAATCTCTTGGCCGTCTGCTGACCACCATGGCCGGCTGAGGACTTGTGAATCCCCCTCCTTGCCGAAGTCGGCCAGCTGCTGAACGGTCCCCGACGCAAGGGCAACGGCCACGATGGCACGGTCTCGCATCGCGAGTATCTTTGCGCCATCGAGATCCTTGCCCAGGATATGCCCAGCCTGCTCACGGGCTGCGTCGGCTTCCCGAGGGGCTCCTTGAGCCGGTGCGACTGTCGCCCGCGCGGCTTGCTTCTCATCTAATCGCGCTCGGTCAATCATGACGGTTTCCTTCCCGGCGCCCTTGCCGTAATCGATCAGGAAGGTCAGTTGGACGGTACGCTCGCGGTTCAGGAGCTTGGTGCGGTATTCCCAGTTCGTCGCGACGGATTTGAAGTCGGCGCTCTGGAGATCAATCTCGACGCTCTGGTTCCAGGCCCCCGGCTCAAGCTTGCGCTGAGGGCTCTCGAAGAACAGATTATCTGGCATCGTCCAGAAGGCACAGGAGATGCGGATCGGCTTGGTCCCGGTGTGGTGCACGTCGAACAGCAGGCGTCCGGTCTTCGACAGGTCGATTTCGAACGGACGGCTCAGTGCCGTCTTGCCATGCGCGCCGGGGGCAAAGGTCGCCCGCAGGATTCTGCCCCGGTCCGGGGTCTCTTGAACCGCCACCTTTGCCACCGGGTCGGCCCAGGGCTCGACGGTCCAGGTGGCGTATTCCTCCAGATTCACGGTTGGCGTCGGGATGGTTGGGCTGCCGACGGCAAAGAAGAGAGGAACCTCCAGGTCGGCTTCCAAGGTGTCGGATTGGTAGAAGCGCTCCAGCTGAGGGTTGCGATCGAAGGGTTCCACACGCGTCCGCACCTGGGTTCCGACCGGGACCTCCGCCACCGGCAGTGTCTTCCCGTCGAGAATGACCCAGTGAACGACCCGGACCCGCTTGGCCGGAAGCGCGGGGCGGGCGGAGGTGATCTCGTACTCGTAGCAGGCGACGGCTTCGCGGTACGGGGCAATCGCTCTGAGAGTCGGCAAGGTGGACTTGGCGAGGAGCTTCGCCTGGATCTCTATCTTCGGCACCGGTTTTCTGGCCCGCAGTTTCTCCTGGTACATGTCGGCGTTCTGTTCCGCCTCGTCGGGGCCAAGTGCCCTGCTGTAGATCGCGATTCCCTCCAGCGTGCCGGCCCAGTCCCGTCCCCCCTCCCATTCGTCGCCGAAGAGAAGGTGCTGAGGAGACCAGTTGCTGAAGTCGCCGGTCACCTTGTCGCTGGACAGCACCTGCTTGCCATCCTGGTAGCAGGTGATCTGCCCTTCCTTGTAGGTCACGATCACATGGGTCTGCTTCCCGGCGCTGAGCGGGCATAGGGACACCTCGGGACTGGTGCCGTTCGCCCCTGTCTTTGAGGTCCGCAGACGCAGGGTCAAGTGGTCCTTTTCCTGGCCAAGCGTAAAGTTGCGGCTGCCGGAGCCGCTGGAGAAGGTGATGATCCTAGTTGGGCCCGTCGCCGTGATGTCTGTGGGTTGGAGGACCGCTTCGATGGTGAGTTCGCCGGTCTCCTTGCAGGCGTCCAGGACCACGTCGTCGGCGTCTTCGACCAGACAGGCGCCACCGTCCAGATCCATGGCGTAGTTGTGGTTGAGCCGGGCGCGCCCATGGGCTTTGAACCGGTACGTCCCGCTCCTGCCGGTCTTCGGGCCGGTGACGAGGTTTGGTTGGTTTGCCGTCTCCCAGAGAAACACCAGCCCCTGGCGGTTGACCGGCCAGGTAGGCTTTCTGATCTCGACCTTCTCTGCGGGCATGGTGTTGGGGCGCTTCGCCCGGTCGCGGAGTCCCTCGATGAGCAAGGAGTCCTCGGCGGGCGGGGTGGCCCCCAGTGTAATGACCAGCGTCGTGTTGGCGTTTTCGAGGGCCTGGGCGATGATGGGCGTTCCCGAGTCCAGGCTCAGCTTCAGACCCTCGGTCTGGATCGGTTCGTCAAAGGTGACTGCGATCTCGCGTTCCTGCCGGAGCACCGCCCCCACCAGCGCTGGCGCTTTGGCCTTGTCCACCGTGATCTGGCCTCTGAGGACTTTGGTTCCGCTACGCGCGGTCACGGTGAAACTGCCGGGCTTGGCAAAGGTGTGGGTGAGCGTACGGCCCTGCGTCACCACCCGCCCATCGACGTGCCACTCCCAGGTCCCAGCAGGGAGATCCGGGCTGAGCGTGAGGGTGTACGGTGCCTCGCCCCGGTGGCGTCTCAGGGCCAGTCCCGTCAGGTAGACGTCCGGGAAGCGATCGCAGCCGCGGTCGAACGAGTAGCGGACGGGCTTGCCGACCAGTTCCAGAGTCTTGGGATCACTGGCCGCGATGAAGATGTCGTAGTCGGCTTTGAAGTGGTCGTGCTGGTCCGGCGATGCGGCAAAGGCAAAGAGCCGCCCGCAGCGCGAGAGCATCGGGAAATACAGATAGGCCCGTCCTCTGGGCATGCGCCGGTCATGCTTCTCGATGATGTTGCCCGTCTTGCCGGTGGCGAGATGGATGCGCTTCAGCGGCCCGCCGCCACCCCCGGTCCAGAACCCCCAGACACCGTCGTGGGAGAAGTACGGCTGGCAGCCGCCGTGCCCCTTTCGAGGCAGGATGGACTGGGTCTTGCGGTCGTAGACGGAAAAGGCCGGGGTGCCCTGAACACCATGGGACTTGGTCCGATTCAGCAGGAAGCCGTACTCCTTGTGCCCCTGTTTGGTCAGCCGGGTGGTCTTCCCCGAGGCCACGTTCAGCTGGCGGGTCACGCCACTGCCGTCGATGTAGATCAGTTCCTCGTTGTCGAGCCAGACAGCACCGCGGTCTTCGAAGTAGCCCCGGGCGCTGTCTGCGAGCACCCGATCCCCCGTGCCGTCGGTCGTGATCAGGCGCAGAGGGCATGTCTTGCCCTTGGGAATCGCCTGGTAGGTGTGGCTGCCCTGTGGGTAGCTGAGGTAGACGACATTTTCGCCGTCGGGTGAGATATGGGGGCAGAAGTGGTCTCGGCCCTTCTCGTTCGGACTCAGCTGTCGCAGGCCGGAGCCATCCAGATTGCGGCGCCAGAGCCGCCAATTCCCGGTCCGGTTCGACTCCCATATCACAAAGCCGTCACCACGCTCGGCAAGCGTCTGCCACGCCAGCTTGCGGCCAGCTTCGCTCAGCTTCTCTTGGGCGGAGCCAACGAGCCCGGCGCATATGAGGGCAAGAATGGAGGCGGCTTGGCGGAGAGATATCCTGATCATACGCATGTCTTCCTGGTGGTATGGCACGGGGTCCGCATGGAATGGAGTCTTCTGTTCACAGGTACGCCAGCAACGCCTCAATGTGTCACGAGGAAAGGACTTCTTGTTTTCCTCGCGATACTCCGGTACGTTCGCAGCTCGACGGCATACTTGTAGGTAATACGGTGATAAGAAAGAACGCAATGAGCAAACCCAAGGCAAGGAATTCAGACGATCCTGCCACGGGAGAGCTGATCGCGCGAGTCCAGGCAGGGGACATCGAGTTCTACGAAGAGGTGGTTCGGCGCTACCAGACGAGTGTATTGCAGGTGGTCAGTGGCATGCTCTATGATCGGAACAATACCGAGGAACTTGCTCAGCAAGTGTTTGTGAACGCCTATCTGCATCTGGACAGCTTCGATGTGGCGCGGGATTTCGGGCCATGGATACGCACCATCGCTCGGAATGCCGTGCGGGAACACCTGCGTACGACCTCGCGGTATACCCGTCGTCTGGAGGCCTATGCCACCATTCTCGAGGTCCAGTTGGCGGGTAACGACCGCGCGGCCGCCCGCGAAGAGCGCCTTCGCGAGCAGTTGGCGCATTGCCTCGGGAAGCTGTCGGAACGTTCCGCAGCCCTGGTCCAGATGCGCTACCAGAAGAGGCAGAGCTTTGCGGACATGGCTCGCGGGCTGGGTACATCCGCTGGGGCTCTTCGGAATCAGCTGAGCCGGACTCGCGCCAAGCTGCGCGCGTGCATCGAGAAGGCAGGGGGTGCCGAATGAGCCGCATTGAGGAACTGACCTTCAAATGGCTTGACGATGAGCTTACCGACGAAGAGGCCGCGGAGCTTGAGCAGCTCCTGGCGTCCGGCCCGGCAGCACGCGCCGAGTACGCCTCCTGCTGTGATGTGGAGGCGAGCTTGCGCAGTCGGGCCGAGGACTTCGATGTCAGTGCCCGGACGATGGCCCGGATCCGCTGCCTGGCGCCCCGCCCAGTTGCGCCCGCCGCCCCGGTTCCGGTGCAGCCCGCGCAACCGCGCCGGCGCAGGACCGCAGTCTGGCTCCGACTCGCCGCCTCGCTTGCCGTTCTGGGGGTGGTCGGTGCACTTCTCCTGAAACGCCTGCGCCCAGATCCGCAATCGAACCCATCGGGCATCGTTTCTGCCGCGATCTCACAGGTCGAGGCAGAGGTGGTGGTGAGCCGCGAAGGCCGCGACATCCAGCCGCGCCCGGGCTTCATCCTGCTCGATGGCGACACCATCCAGGTTGCCCCCTCGGCATTGGCCGTGGTCACTTACACCGATGGGAGCCGACTTGTTCTCAGTGCGGACACCCAAGCTACGTTGCACACGGGCACCGGCACGGACGCATCGGGTTCGAAGCTCGTCGAGCTCGCCCGTGGCAACATGACTGCTCACGTGCGCAAGCAACCGGCGGGTTGCCCCGTTATCGTGCATACGCCGACCGCCAATGTCACCGTCCATGGCACCAGGTTTTCTTTGCTCGCCGAGTCTCGATCCACCCGCTTGGACGTCGTCGAGGGCAGTGTCGGGCTGGAACGGACAAGCGATGGGGCTGCCGTCCAGGTGGCGAAGAGCGAGTATGCGGTCGCCCTGCCTGAGGGCGATCTGATGGCAACCGCGTTGCCTCCCCGAATCAGCGATGGGCTGGTGGCGCTGTACGGTTTCCGCGAGGGCACTGGCAACATGGTCCATGACGTCTCAGCCGTCGGGCAGCCCCTCGACCTGCACATCAAGCAGCCGGACGCGACTGCCTGGCTTCCCGAGGGCGGCTTGCTGCTCAAGGCCCCGGCCGCCTTCGTCTCCAGTACGGCCAGCGGGCAGAAGATCGTGGACGCGTGCCGCACGACCAACGAAGTGACCATTGAGGCCTGGATCACGCCGAGCACGGTCGACCAGATCGGCCCCGCCCGGATTGTGACCCTGTCCAGCAATACGTCCGAGCGTAATTTCACGCTGGGAATGGATGGCAGATACGATGGCTGGCCACCCAAGGGGGGAACCCGTTTCATCACTCGCCTGCGGACTACCGAGACTGGCGCCAATGGCATGCCGCGTCTGCACACCGCCACGGGCTCGGTCGTGGCCGATCTTACCCACCTCGTCTTCACCCGCACGAGCAAGGGGACCACTCGCATGTTCATCGACGGCGATCCGCGTGCGAAGGGGGAGATCGGGGGCGACTTCTCGGGCTGGAACCCCGACTTCCGGTTGGCGCTGGGCGACGAGTTCACCCACGACCGGCCATGGGTAGGGACATTCCACCTCCTGGCAGTATATGGCAGGGCTCTCACCGCAGCGGAAGTGCGCACGAATTTCCGCCGAGGGAAGGACATGGATCCCCCTCGCTGAGCGGAACCAGCGCCCGGTTTCAGCACAAGTAGAAGGACGAGTGGTTTGATGGTGCATATGCGTTGGCTGGTGTTGCCGTTGGTTTCCATTTCGTTTGCGCTGAGTGCCGGAGAGACGGGCACGCGTTCGGAGGTGGCGCAGTATGGCGTCGTCTGGCGATTTGCTGGGGAGGCCCTGTGCGGACGGTTTGTGACGGGGGATTGGTGGGTAGTCGGCCCAGTCACGGTGACCGGGGTCACGCCTGTTCCCGAAGCGGGGAAGCACGGCTCTGTGGTGAATCCCCCGGCCGGCAGCAAGCAGGGCTATGACCAGCGCATATCCGGGTTCGACGCGCCCTTGCGTGCCTCATTCCCCCTGGCGCTGAAGCCCGGCCAGTCTCTGGTCAGCACGGCAAGCGTCGAGAAGATCGGCGTCAAGACGCCGGACACCGTCCCCAGGCAGTATTGCCGGGGACCGTTGCGTACCGCTGTGGTTTTGACTTGTCTTGCCAAACCGCCGCCAGCCGATGCCTTTCGCCCGGCGTACGTGGGCGCGTGGCGGGAGATGTTCACCGTGTCCCAACTCCGCCGCGATGCTCTGCCCCGGCTCCGTCCGCCCGCCAAGGTCCCTGGCGTGACGAGCTACGAACGCGTTCTGGAGCGGATTTGGCTGGACCACATGCGCGGGTGGTCCAATCGCAAGATGCACCCCTTGGAGAACATGCCCGACTACGGTCGCGAGATCACCAATATCGTCTCCGATGTCGCTCTGTTGCTCCTGCTGGAGGATCCCCGGAAAGAACGCGAAACGCTGCTTCTTCGCTACGTGCAGAAGGGAATCGACTACTACGGAGTTGCCGAGTCGAACAACCAGCTCTGGATCCCCGATGGCGGCCACAATTCCGGGCGCAAGTGGCCGATTCTGTTTGCTGGGCTGATGCTCGGGCACGAAGGCATGATGCAGGTGAAAGCCACCTTCCAGGAGGACCACCAGACCCATCACGGGAAGGGGTTCAATGGCCAGAAGGCGCTCTGGAGCATCACTCCGCACAACCCGAACAAGCGGCACGAGGAAGTCGATCCAGCCACTTGGAGCACCTATGGCGACAAGCGGGGGAACACTGGTCAGAAGGCGGAAAGCTACCGCAAACTGAATGGCCCCACCTGGGTGGGGCAGGCCCTCGCGGCGCGCCTGACTGGAATGGTCGCGAACTGGGGCCACCTCGCCTACTTCGACTACGTGGATCGCTGGTGCCGTGAAACCCAGAACGCCAAGGGCTTCGCCGCCGCCGTGTGGCGTCTTCATCGCGAGCAGGCGGATGCGGTCGGGGGGGCAGTCCAACAGAAGCTGGCGACCAAGAAGGGGCAGTGAAGGGGTCGGCAGCGCGGGGCACGCGCGTGTCGCAACGAATGCGGTGGCCCGCTGCCGCCTGGCAGGGCCGTCGAGGCTTGCGGGGCGTTGCGGAACCCCTACATTCTGCAATCTGCCCCATGTCGCATTCCCCCACCGGGAGAGCTGCCGATGCACGACGGACCGATGACCCGCATGTTCCTGCTCTGTCTGATCGCTGGTCTTGGGGTGCCTGGCGGGAAGGCCGCCGGTCTTCCCCTGCCGGACCTCGCCAACTACGATGTCTACGGGGGGCCACGACTGGCCGGCAAGATCGTGACCAACGGGGACTTCGAGAAGGGCACCAAAGGTTGGCCACTGCCGGCGGGGTACCGCATCGATCCCATGGGCGGGCGCGACGGCAGCCAAGCGATGTTCTACGAACGTACCGACCCCGTCAAGTACCCGCTGCCAGCCCAGGCCTTGTCCCTGGCGCCTGGGATGCGCTACCGGTTCAGCGCCTGGATTCGCTCCGAGAACGTGAAGAACAGTACCGAAGCGGGGGCCACGTTGTGCATCCAGTACGGGAAGGGAGGGAAGTGGCTCTCGGGTCGCTATCCGTTGGGGATCACAGGGACCCAGGGCTGGACCCGGGTCGAAGCAACGACGACCGTGCCTGCGGATGCCGAGACAAGCACCCTGACCCTTTACTTCCGGCCGGGTGCTACCGGCAAGGCATGGTTCGACGATGTGCGGGTGGTCCGGGAGAAGCCCCGCTGGTGTGCCTATCTCATCCGCCCGACACGCGAGACCATCTCCCCCGATGATGGGCATATTCTCCTGGGGTCCTTCCTGGAGGGGATCGCCCACAAGCCTGCCGATGCCACGAGGGGGGCGGATCTTCTCTGCCGGATTCAGGTGGTGTGCGCCGGCAAGGTCCGGCAAGAGATTGGGGCAGCTGTCCGTGCAGGACGCATCGCGGCCGATGTGGGGAAGCTTCCGGCAGGCAGCGCCCAGCTGCGCCTGACGCTGCTGGACACTCGGCGCCGCTGGATCCTGGGCAACGCGGAGATCCCCGTGACCGTTGCGCCGGCCAAGCGCCCGCTGCCGGCGAATGCCTGCGAGATCGACAGCCGGGGCCGCGCCATTGTCGGCGGTCGTCCGTTTCTGCCTGTGGGCCTCTACCACCATCGGTTCCGTACGCGCAAGGATCTCGACCTCATTGCGGCCAGCCCGTTCAACTGCATCATGCCCTACAACAGCCTTTCCATGCGCTTCCAGGACTCGAAGCTCAAGGGCATCCCCGGGACCATGGAGATGCTCGACGCCTGCGCCGAGGCCAAGCTGAAGGTCATCTTCTCAATCAAGGATGTGTATGTGGGGACGAAATACGCTGCCGTCAAGGGGCTTGGGGTCGAGGGCGAGACGGCCGTGGTCACCAAGGCGATCGAGCAGTTCCGCACGCATCCGGCGCTTCTGGCCTGGTATATCAACGACGAGCTGCCCACCACCATGCTCGATCGACTCACGGCCCGGCGTCGGGAGGTGAATCGACTCGACCCGTTCCATCCGACTTGGGCGGTGTTCTGTTCGTTCGGCGAAGTCCCCGCGTACGGCTCGACCTGCGATATCGTGGGCGTGGATCCGTACCCGATCCGTGATCGGACGTCACGGGACATGAAGCGCGTTCGGCATGGGATGGAGATGGCGGCGCGCGCGGTGGGCACCCCAGAGGGCATGGCGGTCTGGACCGTGCCGCAGATCATGAACTGGGCCTGCTACGACCAAGAGGCGAAGAAGGACCGCGCGGTCTATGAAGCGAAGTTCCGCGACCCGAGCGAACACGAGATGCTCTCCATGTCCCTGCTCTGCGCCATCCAGGGGGCGAAGGGCTTCGTCTACTACTCCTTCTCGGATCTGTCGGGCGTCATCAGCGCCATCGCCAAGCCGGACTTCACAAGGCGTTGGCCCGAGGTCTGCAGGGTGGCGAAGACGATGACCGGTCTCGCGCCTTTCCTGCTCTCTGACCAGGCTGGGCCCGACGTTGCCGTGACCGCCGAGGCAGGCAGTGTTCTGAGCAAGGTGTACACAGACGCAGAGGGGCGCATCCGCGTTCTGGTTGCCGGCGTTGGCCCCGGACAGAGCCAAGCGCTCCTCACCGTCGGGACGCAGACCCCGCTTCGCTCCGTCTACGGGGCATGTACCCGCCAGCCGGATGGTCGATACCGCTTCCGAGGAACGGATATCTGCTCGGACATCCTGACCAGCGACTGACCGAGGGACGCTTGTATTTGCCCGCAGGAGCGCCACGTTCACGGCCCTTTCGGTTGGTGTTCATGGGGTGTACCATAGTCATGGCCCGTTCTTGGTTTCCGTCCTCGCCGGCTGCCTTCCTCACGCGCGACACGCGCATGTGGGCGTTGCGGGGCGCCATGTTCCTGATCCTGCTGGGGGCGGGCATTGTCTGGGTCTATTCCGGCATCTGGATGCGGGACCACGGCGTGGGCGAGACAACCATCGGCGTACTGATGGGGTTCGGCGGTGCCCTGACTGCCTTGACCTCCATGTTCTGGGGGTGGCTGTCGGACCACACCGGTCGCAGCACGCCCATCGTCTGCGCGGGTTGTCTCCTTACCGGCGTCGGGCTGATCACGTTCTCGCAGAGCCACACGATGTTCGGCTTCGCCATCAGTCAGGCCCTGGTCTCCGCAGGCATTTCGGCGACCTCGGCGATCATGCCCTTGCTGGCGTTGTCAGTCCTTGGCGACGAGAAGCAGGGGGCCGGGTATGGCCGGTTCCGCATGTTCGGATCGATTGGCTACATGGTGGGGCTCTATATCCTCGCGACTACAATCCAGGGCTTGGAGAGGCTCCTGCTCACTGCCGGCATCATCATGATCCTGGGGGTGATCCCGCTGCTTCTGGCGAGCGTCCAACCCACCCGGCACGCGGACCGGCACGGCATGTGGGCCATCCTCCGCCATCGGCGGTTGTTGGGATTCCTGCTGGCGGTGTTCTTCTTCAGTTGGGGTGGCCCCGCCGCGTTTACCTTTCTGGCGCTGTATGCACGGACAGCCGACTTTGGGATGGACCAGGCCAGCACCGGCAGGCTCCTGGGGATGTGCGGCGTCATGGCCGTGGTCGCGCTCCCTCTCATGGGAACGCTGGCCGACCGCCTGGGATCGAGGTGGATTCTCATGCTGTCCTTCGCGGCCATGCCGATCCGCCTTCTAACCCAGGCGGCGGCGACCAGCGCCTTCGGTCTGTACGCGGCACAGTGCTTCCACTTCCTGACTTGGGCAGGCCCGGAAGTAGTCATCTACGTCTATGTGACGCGACTGGTCGGCGAAAAGGACAAGGGCGTCGCCATTTCGGCCTACTTCACCACCCGGACCCTGGCGGCGATTGTCGCCAACCCAGTGATCGGCTTCCTGGCCGAACACCTCGGTTACCGCCCCATGTTCGTCATCCTCGCCTGCTTCTCCACCCTTGGACTCGCCGCTTTCTGGCTGCTCACCGATGGCTCGGCAGAGAAAGGCGGCTACGGCCTGTCGTAGTCTGGGTGGACCACCGCGCCGGAGCGAGCGGAGTCGCGGACGGCCTGGAGGGTGACGGATAGCTCGTAGGCATCTTCGGGCTTGACCGGGTACGGGGCCTTGCCCAGGAGACCAGCCGCGATATCGCGATAGATTTCGTGGGTGTCGCCGTAGATGTTGCCGCCGAGCTTCTCCGTGGTCACGGTGTCCTCGGTATCGCGCATGGAGGCGTACTTGGTGGGGTCGTCGGGCAGCATGGGGATGTGCCGATGGATGGTCAGTTCGTTGCCATGGACGATGATCGTGCCCTTGTCGCCCTGAATGAACCAGTTGGGTAGGTGCGAGACGCAGACCGAGAACTCCGTCTGCAACAACGTGCCGTTGCCCAGTGTGATCATGGCCATGAACAGATCCTCGGCATCGCCGGGATTGATCGCTTTGCGGGTCTGGCTGTAGACGGTCTGCACATCGGCACCACCCAGCAGGACGGCCGGATCGACAATGTGTGGGCCCCAGTTGAGGATGTAGCCGCCACCGAACTCGGTCTCCATCTGCCAGTCGTTGCGCATGCCGAAACTGGTGCAGCACCGGCGGATCAGGAAGACGTTGCCGATGACTTCTTCCACCAGCAGTTCACCCAACCGCACATAGTCACTGGCCCAGCGGACGGGGAGCCAGGGCAGGAGCATTCCCTTGCTTGTCTTGGCGGCCTCGACCATACGCCCGGCTTCCGCTGCATCCACGGCCCAGGGCTTGGTGACCAGGACATTCACCTCGGCGGCCAGGCAGTCGCAAGTCATCTCGCAGTGTTGGCTGCTCCGAGTCACGATGATGACCAGATCCAGCTCCTCAGTCGCCAGCATCTCCTGGTAGTCGGTGTAAACCGGGCAGCCAAAGCGCTCCTTGGCGACCTCCAGCCGCGCGGGATCGATATCACATACCGCCGCCATCGTCATATCGGGATTCTGTTCCACGCCTCCGGCATGCATGCTGCCGCCGTTGCGTCCGTAACCGAGAACTGCTGCACGAATCATCGTTTGTCTCCGTTAGCTCAGAGTCAGCTTGAGGGTCTTGATCTCGAAGGGTCGGAAATGCAGAGCCAGGGACAGGCCATCCAGTACCAGATCTTCCGGCTCCTCTTCCAGCAGGTTCACTTCGACCACTGCCGCCACGGGCATGCCGAACTGTAGGTGGGCCGTGGTTGCCGACTTCTCCGCCTCGTACAGGCGTAGGATCAACGCATCTTCGTCCTCGGCCCACTTGACCGACTCCACCAGCACATTGGGAGCACTCGCTCGGACCAGCGATTCCGGCGCTTGCCCAGTGCCGAACACGGCGATGGGTGCCACGTTGAGCTCGTAGGCTGGCAGCACGACTGCCGAGGCTGAGAACGGTCCCGCGTGGGGCAGGAGCGAGTAGGTCATGGGGTGCATCCCCGCGTCGCCGCGCGGATCGGGGTGGGTGCCTCCCTTGAGCAAGCTCAACCGAATGTCGCCCTCCAGCACATCCACGCCGTACTTGCAGTCGTTGAGCAAGGCCACGCCGAAGTTGGTCTCGGCCAGGTCGGTCCACTTGTGGGCGCAGACCTCGAAGCGGGCGCGGTCCTGCGGGTAGTTGCGATGGGTGGGGCGCTCCACGAAGCCGTATTGGATCTCGTGCCGCGCGAAGTCGGCCAGCACGTCCAGCTCGAAGGCGACCTTGAGCAACTGGTGCTTCTCGCGCCAGTCGACGACGGTCTCGAAATCCACCCGGGCGGTGCCGGCATGGAAGACGATGTCTTGGCAAAGGGAGGACTCGCCAAACTCGTAGTGCCCGCGCAGACGCAACTGCAGCGGGCCGTCCGCCACCACTTCGCGATCCACGAAGGTTGCGCTGGCGGAGAGCTTGCGGCGCTGATCTTCGTCGATATCCCAGTTGTCGTACTGCTGCGGAATATCCTCACCGAGGAGGAACAGGTTCAGCGCCCCATCCTCGCGCACCAACTCGCGACCACTGGCGAGGTCAAGGAAGGAGACGATCTCTCCCTCAAGCCCGAACTGCACCTCGGCAAAAGGGGTGAGGACGCGGTCCCCAGCTACTGTGAATGGGGACGCTGCCGCCTCGGGCTTCCCATCTTCCAGGTGGATCGCCACGCCGCCCAGAGCCGGCAATGTCACGCCACCCACAAGCAGTGATTCCTGGCCAAACACATCCGTGACCGCCTGGGCCTGGCAGCCGACGGGGCGCCTGCCGGGAATGCTGGCGATGGCGAAGGGATCGGTGCGGTCCCAGCTCAGGGAGTTGAGCACCAGGACCGCATCCTCCGTATCGCCACAGAGCCCGGCCTCGTCCAGCGCCTCGCAGCCTAGGCCGTGGGCACCCTCGATGATCGCCGCGAAGTCGGCCAGTGCCTCGTCGTTCACTTCGGCAATGGAGGAGCCTGGGAGAATATCGTGGAATTGGTTGATGAGGAGCCGCTTCCAGAGTTCGAGAAGCTCGCCGTGCGGGTAGCTTACGCCACGCAAGGCACCCAGAGTGCAAAGGAACTCGGCATCGCGCATGGCCAGCTCGCTCTTGCGGTTGCCGCGCTTGATGCCGGCAATGCTGGTCAGCGTCCCACGGTGGAATTCCAGGTACAGCTCGCCCCGGTAGACCGGCAGCTCGCCCATGTCGTCGCGCACGCCCTGCATGAACTCGGTGACCGTGGTGTGCTCCGCCTGCGGGCAGCCTTCCAGGTCCCCGATGCGGCGCGTCACTTCCATCTGCTCGGCGGCTGGGCCGCCCCCGCCATCGCCCCAGCCGTAGCAGTAGAGGAAGCGATCTTGGGAATCCTTGTGCTGGATCCAGCGCCAGCGGTCAAGCAGGGCGGCCGGATCGGGCCAGCCCTGGATCTGGTTGAAGTGGGAGACGACCCCCGTGCCATCCATGCCGCGCCACTCGAAGGTGTCGAAGGGGAAGCGGGTGGTGTCGTTCCAACTGATCTTGGTGGTCACGAAGAACTCCACACCAGCTTGCTGCAGAATCTGGGGTAGGGCGGCGGAGTAGCCGAACACATCCGGCAGCCAGAGGGTATCGCTGGTATAGCCGAACATCTCTCGTGTGGATCGCTGGCCCACCAGCAACTGGCGCACGAAGCTCTCGCCCGAGACCAGATTGCAGTCGGGCTCGACCCACATGGCCCCATTCGGCTCCCAGCGACCGGCGGCAGCCAACTCCTGCACCTTTGTGAAGATGCCTGGATACTCGCTGCGCAGCACCTCGGTATGGCAGGGCGCGGACTGCAGGAAGGTGACTTCGGGGTATTGCTCCATCAGATTGCACATGCTGGAGAAGGTGCGCGCGCATTTGCGCCAAGTCTCGGCCAGCGGCCACAACCAGGCCGTGTCGATATGGGAATGCCCCAGCAAGCCGAACTTGGGTATGGTCGGGCCGTTTTGGCTGGCCAGCAGGGGACGCATGATGTCGCAGGCGGCGGCCAGAGCCGGGCGCCACTGCTCCTCGGCGACCTCTGCTGGGGCCGCCGGGACGATCTCGAACACGCGGGCCAGCGCGGCCGTGATCTTGCCCCGCCGCAGACTGTGCTCGTCCAACGCGTGCCCCAGCGAGCGCAGAACCCGCAGGTCAAAGCAGAACGCGGTCACGTCTTCCCGTTCCAACGCGATCTCGATGCCGCCAAAGGTCTGTCCATTATCCGCGATGGCCGGGCGACTATCATAGGGTTGCGTGCCGGGGAACGTATGCCCCGCATAGGCCTCGAAGGCCAAGTGGTAGCTGTGGGCTGCCTCGCCGCTGAGTGTCAAGCAGCGGTATGGATGGTTGCCATCGAACACGCCCTTCGCCTCGCCATCTGCGAAGAAGAGCGTCTCCACGTTCGTCTTGGCGCGGATGAACACCTTCCTGCCCACGCAGCACTCGGGCAATCCCGCATCGCCCCGCAGCCAGGCCGTCTGCCAGTCTCCGCCCCAGCGTGTCCCCACCGGCATCGGTGCCCAGTCCAGATCGACCGGCTCTTCCCGGCGATACTCGGTGGTGGTTGCCATCGCCACATCCACTGTGCCCACCGTCTCGAAACGGAGACCCATATACTGCTGCTCGATACGTTCCAGCTTGCGCGGGATCTTCGGTTCGGTGATCATGGGTGTCCCCTGAAGGTGTTGACCGGAATGACTCGCCCATAATGTGCCCGCCCAACCCACAATTTCCCGCCGGACGAGGCAATCGCCCGGCATGCAAGCGTCCTGCCAGCGTGGCGCTATAGTCCTGTGCAGTTCCCGTACTGCACCCCCGATGTCCAGCAGCCTTCCTGGAGATGCCGAATGGTGGAACGCGGAAAGAAACGGTCCTCACTCGCCCGCAAGGCGGTCACACTCTCACTCCTCTGCGTTTGCTCGGGCTCGTTGGCCTGGGAGTCGCAGTACTGGCAGGAATTCCAGAAGCAGGGACCTACAGGCAAGGCGCTGCCCGACTTCTCCTATGCCGGCTACGGGATGGGCGACAGCCCCATTCCCAACCTGCCCCAAGTAGCCGTGGCTACCGATTTCGGGGCCGTGCCCAATGACGAAGGCGACGACACGGAGGCCCTCCAGAAGGCAGTCGATGCGGTTGCGGCCAAGGGCGGCGGCGCGCTCTTCATCCCGGCCGGCCGCTACTACATCAACTCCAAGCAGGACGGCAAGAATCCGAACAAGTGCCTTCGGATCAAGGCCTCGAACGTCGTCCTGCGCGGCGCCGGCTCGGGCCCCGAAGGCACGATCCTGCATCTGCGCGCTCCCATCCGTTCCATCCACAGCGACGCCACGGTGGTCCTCGGCAAGTCGGACTGGGGTGGCGGCAGTGCCATCGTCACTCAGGACGCTAAGCGCGGGGACACGCTGCTGACGGTCAACACGACCACTCCTCTGGGGAAGGGCAGTCGCTTCATCCTCACCGCGACCGATCCGTTGATCGACGAGAAGGCTCCGAAGGCTGAGAAGTGCGAGATCCCAACGTGCCTAGTCGCCCCCTACCAGCTCCGCGACGACCTGTACGACACGGTGGGACGCCGGGGCAAGAAGCTCGACTTCCCGGTGCGCATTGCCGAGATCGTGGACGACCACACAGTGCGGTTGGCCCAGCCCCTCCGCGTCGATCTCCTCGCCCGCTGGACCCCCTCGATCAGCCAATGGCGCCACAGCACGGGCAGCGGCATCGAAGGCATTCGCTTCGCCAGCGATTGGCCCGGCGGCTACGCCCACCACAAGCCCTTCCCCATCGATGCCAAGGGCAAGGACATCCTCCGTTCCAGCAGCGAACAGAACTACCAGTGGAACGCGATCCTCATCAGCCGCCTCTGGGATGGCTGGGTGCGTGACGTGGTCATCCAGGATTACACCCAGGGGATCACCGCCAACTGGTCGAAGAACCTGACTTTCCGCAGGGTCGCCGTGGTCGGTGTGACTGGGCACACCGCGCTCACGCTGTCCCATGCCCACGACTGCCTCACCGAGGGCTTCACCATCACGAGCCAGCGTGTCCATACGTTCTTTGTGTCAGGCATGGCTTCCGGCAATGTCTTCCGTAACAGTGTGGTGGACTACCCCCACGACAAGGTTGCCGGGACATCCCCCGCACTGGACTTCCATGGCCTGTTCCCCTATGAGAACCTCTACGAGAACATCGGCCAGGTCTACGTGATGCCCGGCGGCGCCCCCAGCTATCTGCCCCATGCTGGCGTGCGCAATGTGTTCTGGAATCTCCGCTGCCCCGCTGAGATGAGCCGGGGCGCGACCTGGCCGCTCGGCGGCCCCGACGAGTTTTTCCGCACCTACGCCAAAACCACCAGCAACGCCCCGCGCTCCGCTCACGAGCACTGGCCCAAGTCATTCCTCGTTGGTCTCACCCGCGAAGGTGACCAGCCAGTGAAGGTCCGTGACAGTGCCGCCGACCGTGACGACGAGTGGTTGCGCGTCGAAGGCCTGAACCGACCCGGCGTCCAACCCCCGTCCCTCTACGAAGCCCAATTCGAACTGAGACGGGGGAAGGGCAGGAAGTAGGCGTTCGGCACCAGCCTCAGGGCGAACTGCATCGTCCCTTGCATCTCCCCGATCAACGGCTAGCGTCGGGCAGGATTGGTCCGCCCCCAAAGTCCCAGCCGAGGAGCTTGTGATGAAGTCTCTGTCTGCATTGGTCGTCGGGATTGCTGCCTGTGTCTTGACGTCGGGAACATGCGGGGCCGCGCCGGAGCCGGGGATTCCGGACTTGTGGCTGAACGTGCGCGACTGTGGCGCGTCCGGCAGCGAGTATTCCACCACGGCAGCCACTACCAAGGGCGAGAAGACCATCACGGTGGCGGAGATCGGCGACTTTCAGGTTGGCCAGGGGGTCATGCTCTCGAAAGCAGCCCCGCGCATCGTCCTTCAGCAGATCTGGGGCCCGCGCCACAAGGTGGCCTGGGGCAAGCCGCCGAAGGGGAAGGTCGAGCTTCGGGGCTATGACGGGAGCCAAGGGGACTGGCTGGTGCTGGTGCTCGACGTGGCCGAGAATGCACGGACGTTTCGCTGGTCCGAGGATCTGGCGCGGACGTGGAACGAAACCGTACCGCTTTCCGGCGATTGGCAGCCGCTACGCGATGGCTTGGAGGTGCGCTTCAACGAGCACACGTGGGAGAAGGGCTACACGGTAGCCTTCGGCGCGCGCGGGCAGCTGGTGACTCGCATCGAGAAGATCGAGGGGAACACCATCACCTTGCGCAACGCGCCAACCCGGACGGCGACCGGCGCTGATCTGCGGCATTGTGACGACGCCGCCTTGCAGGAGGCGATCAACCGGGGGATCAAGGAGAAACGGCACGTGTTCATTCCGGTTGGCCGGTACCGGCTCTCCAAGAGCCTGCGCGTGAACAAGCCCGCCGGTCTCCGCATCGAGGGCGCGAATGCGGTCGATACCATCCTGGATATCAGCGAGGGGAATGGTGCCTGCATCATTCTGGTCGGGGGTATCGAGGCCACCTTGCGCAATCTCACGATGGTCGGGCACTCCGGCTTTGACCGGCGCGACCAGTGCGGGCATATCCCGATGCGTGGATCGAGCTACTTCTGGGGGTTTGCGGCGAAGAACTGCAACGCGGTCACCACCAGCGGCACGCAACGGGTGTTGATTGAGAACTGCCACGGGCGGCGGATGGCGTCGGAGTGCTTCGTGGCGGCCGGCAAGAGCCGGGGGCGGCCGGACAAGCCCAATCCCAACCATTCGCAGGGGATCACCTACCTGCGCTGCTCGGCGATCAACTGCGGACGCAATGCGTTCAACGATGTGAATGTGGGGCCGGAGAACACCCATATCCTGCAATGCCGCATCGTGGACGTGGGCGGCTGCTCCTGGGAGAGTGCCTCCCGCTTCGTGCGGTTCGAGGGAAACTACGTCCGCAACGCCGGGACGGTGGCCATGGGCAATCTTGGCATCTACAACCGGGACGACACCTACCCGGACGTGGGCTCGGGACAGCACGTTATCGCCAACAATGTCTTCGAACAGGTGACTCCCTATGGCGGCGCAGCGATTCGCACGGCGGTGGGGGCGCATCAGGTCATCATCACCAATAATCGCTTCATCAATTTCGGGTCGTCGGCCATCCATGTGGCGGGAAACTCCGACCCTTCGCACTATCCCTCGGCACATACCACGATCCAGAGCAATATCTTCGACATGACCGAGGTGGGCGAGACATCGAAGGCGCGGATCGCCATCGATGTCAGTGCACCGGGCACCATCATCAGCGACAACCAAATCTACGTGCGTGGTGCCTGCGATCCCAAGGTCACGGCGATCCAGCTCCTCGAACCGGCGCGGGACACGACGGTGCACGACAATCTGATCCGCAACTGCGGGACAGGTCTCCTCGCCGGGCGCGCCACCTCGCGCGTGCTCTCGGTCCTCGATGAGACCACCTTCGCCGCCAACCGACGCTATCTGCCGCTGGATTCGCGTCTGCCGGCGCAGTGCCAGGGGTGGCGAATCGCCTGGGTGAGCGGCACGCGTCACCTGGGGTTCTCGGTGATCGAGGCCGTGACCGGCGCGGACAAACCCGAGACCGTGCAGTTCAAACTCACAGCCCCCCACAAGATGAAGGCCGGCGACTCCTTCCAAGTGCTCCCCCCTTCCATGAACTGGCAGATCCACCACAACACCATCGCCGACTGTCGCCGCCCGATCGTTCTGGCCGGCTATGGCGGCCCGAATTCGGTGGTCCAGGACAACATGCTGACTCGCGACGCCGTCGGCGGCGTCACGCAGGGCATCGAGGTGCGCGGGCGATTCCAGCTGATTGGGAACCGATTGACCGGCTTCGACGAGGCGGGCTGCGCCGCTCTCTCCCTCTTTCCCGACCCAACCGGCAAACCAGCGCGGAGCCAGATCATGCGGAATGTCTTCGAGCGTTGCGCCCAGCCGGTGCGGGAGAGCAGCAAGGGACTGTGGGCGGCCGCGAATGCTCGCGGCAACGAGTTCACCGATTGCGGGGCCGTTCCCGTGCAGGCTGCCGCCACGGCGGAGCGGACGGGCCGGGTGCCCCAGGTCGCCACTGCAGCTCCGCCCGCCGGGCGCGCGCTACGTGCGCCACGGACCAAGAAGCCCCCCACTGTGGATGGCGCGATCGATGAATGGCCGTGGCAGGATGAGACGCGGGTGGTCCCCATCGCCCAGACACCGAATGGCGACAGCGGGGCGGTGGTTGCCCGGGCGTGCGCGGCCCGGGATGGCGA
>JABGQJ010000001.1 GCA_018648945.1 Victivallales bacterium | reverse complement strand
GGCCTGCCAGTGAGCGGCCCGGACGTGGTCCGGCTATGGATGGCTAGGCGTCAGAGGCCCGAGGAGCCACTGGGGACATGCTCTCGAGCCGGTTGCCTGTCACAGTTTGCGAACAAGTTATTGACAGGCCGTTCCGCGCGGTTTCGTATCGCGCTTGCCTGTAATATGTTGCGGTTTTTAGTAGCCGCACTTCCCTACTGCTTGAAGTATACTTAACCTATATTATGCGACCCTCTGAATGTGCCCGTCTATGCCCTGACTCAGAGGGAAAATAGGCGTGGAGCGGCCATCACCGACCCCTTCACTCGCAAGCACATGTTTCGGCCACTATCGTATTATGTCGCTCGATTTGGCATCCTTTGGTGGTTCATCCTTGATGACGCAGCCCGGCGGAAAAATCCTCTGTTCCGAATGCGGCCGGGAGTCTGTCGCCAAACTGCAACGAACCATGGACGGGTGGCGCGCTACGAGTGAGTGCTTGGTCTGCGCACTCTGCGGGGCTGTCATCTCGGTGCCGGTCTCCGACGATGTCGAACCGCCAACCCCGGACTCGGGGGCAACGGCCCTGACTGCGCTGGCAGACCTGCTGGGCGAAGCGCCGGCGGCACGGCAGACCTTAGAGCACGATATTGAGGAGCATTTCTGCAGAGACTGTTGCCACTTCCTTCTGCACCCGTTCCTGAGCCGGTGCCTTCTGCATGACCGACCAACTGAACCTATGGACGACTGCGCGGATTTCGCTGCGCGGCCCCCTGATGAGAAACGTGGAGAATCCAATGACTGTCCTGTGTAGCTGCCGTCCCCTGTTTGTCCTTGCCGCTGTCCTTGCCGTGGGCTGCAAATCCCTGCCTAAGCCTGGGCGGCCCAAGGAGGTAGCCCCGCCCATCGCGTTCACCGCCGCCAATCGGCCGGTCTTCGCGACTGCCTACTACCCGTACGGCCCGTGCATGCGTCGCCATCTCGCTGCACCGATCCCCAACTACACGAATTGGACTCCGGGCCGGATGGCGAAGGATGTGCGTAGAATGCAGGATGCCGGGTTCAGCGAGGCCCTCGTTTGTCTTGACACGGACATGGCAAACGATGCGTTCCCGGTCAGTCGGGCGCTACGGTTTGTCAGTCAGTCGGGCAACATCGGCGGGCCAAGAGTCGCGTTCCTGATTGGCCCCGGGAAGACTCCGCTTCGCCGGGATGTGTTCGCCAAACGCCTGGTTGCCGCCCGTGCCCACACGAGTGAGCAGATGTTGCGGGAAGGCGGTCGTATCGTAGTCTATCTTCGCGATGGGGTGGACATGATGGGCGAGAGCCACCCTGCCATTCTGTTCCGCAAGGCGACAAAGGACGACTGGTTCTGGGCCGACTCCGGCACGCTATCCGACCGGACGCTGACGCGTGAGGATGGGCTGATTCTCCAGCATAACATCTGGCAGGCCTATCGCGTGAAAGCCCGCCGTATCCTCATTGCCTGGAATGACTTCGAGACTGGGAACTTCGTGGAGCCGAACAGCCACGACTCCGTAGCGAACCTTGGCACTCTGACCGTCCGAACCGAAGTGCGACGGGTCGAGGACACGGTCCGCGCCGCTGCCGCAGTCCCCGCCCTGGCAGAGTAGAGGACGCGGCTGTCTCTCGGCTCTAGCGCGCCAGTTCGCGGTGCAGCCCCAGAGTCAGATCAATGACCTGCTCGCGGAAACGGTCCAGGTCAGCATTGGTGGTGCCGCCTGGACGGCAATTCCAGGGCATGGCCTCGATCATCTTGTTCAGTTTCGCCTCTGCCGTGTTGGCCAGCTCGACCGCCCTGCCCTGGCCTGACTTCCGGGCCTCTTCGGTCAGCGCCTTGAGGGTGTAGAGGTAGCGATAGTCGTCCACACCTTCGCGCAGCCCTTCCCATTGGAGCGTGGGAACCAAGGCCTTGCCATCGGGGGTGTGGTAGGCGATGCATGCATCCTTGTGTTCACGCTGGTTGCCGCCGTCGAAGTCGTCGTAGGCATTGCCCTTGGCGCGCAGGAAGGTCCAACTCCAGCACCCAGTGGCCCCGGTCCGCCAGAAGTGGACTCCGCCCATGAAGCGATTCACCAGTACATTGCCGTCCTGAATAAGTGCTCCGTTCGTGTAGCAACCCGTTCCATACCACCAGAATGTGTCACCTGTTTCCAGGGTTTCCTTGCGCAGTTCATCCGTCCCTTCCCGGGTGCGGCAGGAGAGGAAGCCGATATTGTTGTAACAGCGGTAATCGAGCCATGGGTCGAGGGCATCGCGAACGGCCTTGCCGTAGCAGGTGTTGAAGGTCTTGAAGCCCGCTTCCTTGATCACTTTGAGCGTGCGAATCGCGGCCTCCAGCTTCGGCCCACTGTGGGGCTCATCGACGGAATGCAGGCAGAATTCCGGCCACTTCTGCTCGATGCTCTCCTGCTTGAAGAGAGCCAGCATCTGCCGGTAGGCATCCCAGAACTTCCCCTCGTCTTCGTCGCGCTTATGGCCGGTGAGACGGGTAACGAAGCCCTCGCTGCTCTGGATGGACATGACCATGGGGCCGCCCAGATCGGCCTCCTTGTAGAGGCGCATCTGGTTCCGGAAGCGGGAGAAATCCGCCGCCAACTTGCCGTCTTCCCAGGTCCACTGGGCACTGGCCAGGGGATAGAGCATAAGGGCATTCATCCCATGCTCGCGGAATGCCTTGAGCTCGGCAGCGATCTGTTCATTGTCGAACTGAGCCCAGCGGGCCGTGTCGGGATAGAGCCCCCAGATGATCCCAGGCGGGGTTCTGAGCGTGTAGGGCAGGACCTCGATTTCCAGCTTGGCAGCCTGGGACCGCTGACCGCCTGTACTCACCTGGATGGTGGACGAGTAGGTCCCCGCAGCCAGATCCTTCGGAATGCGCAGGATGGCAGCATATTGCTGGGGACGCGCTTTGCGAAGGTCCATGGGGCTACAGCCTTCAAGCAACTCAGGCACCACATGGAAGGTGGTGGCGCGCCAGTCGGTGAGCTGCGGCCAGCAACGGGCGGCCCGGAGATCGCACGAGATGAGCACCGTCTTGCCAGCGGCGCTTTGGAAGGGGCTCATGATCAGGGCGGCAGCAGGCAGATTGCGCAGGGGCTGGAGGGCAAAGTAGACCGTTTCCAGTTCGCCAGGGGTGACTCGGGCTTTCAGCTCCGTGCGCAGTTCGTCCTCAGCCGGATAGCTGTTCGGGCGGACATTGCCGGGCTCCGAGCGCTGAAACACTTGGTAGCCAGCCTGCTGGTCGGCCCAGGTTGGCTGAGTGGCTGGGTGCTCCTCGATGTTCTCCCGTTCCACGAAGCGCTTGCCGTGGGCGAGGGCGAGCTTCGCCGTACTGGTCACAACCGCCCTGCCCTTGGCATCGAGCAACTCGCCGGTGATCTCGGCATGGACGAAGTCCGGTCCGGGGAGAATCGTGGTGAAGACGCCTGAAGTCGGATTCTGGATCACCTTGTCTTCCGTTGGCTTCTCCGCCCCCACTTCGCGCACGATGTAATGCAGCCGTTTCCCCACCAGGAGTTCTGGGGAGGCGCTGAGGCGCAAGCCGAAGAGCGCATCCTCTCCTGCAGGTTGGGCGAAGGCGCTCAGCACCGGCACCAGCAACCTCGCCGGGTGATCTGAAACCACGGGCGTCAGGTCACCATCGAGGGTGATGGACACGTCCTCGAAGGTATAGCCCTCCAGCTTGCTGATCTCGATGGACCACGTCTGGCCGTCCTGCCCCTTGGTCACGGCGAGACTACTCATGCCCTTCTCCTTGAGGGTCGTTCCCTCGGCCAGGACCGTGCCATCGCCTTGGCGAACCGCATAGGCCGCGTGCTCTGCCTTGCCTTGCCCGGTGACTGTCACGTTGATCTCGCGAGCGCTGGCCGGGACCCAGAAGTAGAGTTTGGGCACAGTGTAGATGACTCGCAGGGCCGCCGACCCGCCTGCGGTCAGGGACACATGCCGCAACGGGCTCCGGACCGAGTAGGCGTTCAGCTTGGCGTCCACGGCGAGCGAATACACCCCAGGCTTCGCATTGAGGACCGATACGGCCTCATTGGCCCCAACCTGTACCTCACCCGATCGGACCGCCTCGCCAGTTGGGCCCGTGAGCCGCCACCTTGCCGGGTTCTCGTAGCGACCGACATGGTGGCAGAAGACGGTGAACTCCAGGGCCTCGCCGGCGGTTACGCCCAACTGGACCTTCTGGCTGCCCCGCAGCCGCGTTTCCTGTCCCAATGGGACCTGGGCAAAGGCGCCAGGAACCGGACACATGTGCCCGTCAATGACACTTGGGGCTGCGCCGACGATGGCCGCCAGCAGGAAACAGGTCAGGGAGATGGTTCGGTTGGTCATCTGAGTTTCTCCTTTGTTCACTTCCTGAACTCGCCGAAGCGATGGGGCAAACGTTGGCTAACCGTGGTGAGCTGAACCTGTAGCTTCCTGAGCATGTCAGCATGGGCAGGATCGCGGGCCAGATTGTGTTGCTCGCCCGGGTCCTTGGTCAGATCGTAGAGCTGGTCGCCATCGAAATAGCCGGGATACTGCTTCTCGGCATTGTAGGTGTGATGGACCTTGTCGTCCATCGGCAGCCCCCAATGGGAGTGCTTCTGCCCGGCATCGACAAGGCGCTGGATCTTCTCGGGATAACGGGTCGCGATGTATTTGAAGTTGCCTCCGTTGACGATGGCCCGTTCGTAGGTGATCTCAAGAAAGAGATGGGAGCGCGTGTATGTGCCTTCTCCGGTCAGCAACGGCACCAGGCTCGTGCCATCGACCACCACGCCGGTAGGGGCCTTGATCCCAGCCAGTTCGTAAAAGGTCGGCGCGAAGTCGATGTTCGAGGTCAGTTCCCGACACACACTGCCGGGTCCGATTACGCCCGGCCACGACATGATGCACGGCATGCGAGCGCCGGAGTCGTAGCAGGTAAACTTGCCGCGCTTGCCGTTATCGCTGGCGAGGATGACCAGCGTGTTGTTCGTGACTCCCATCTCCTTGAGCTTCTTGAAGACTGCTCCCACGCCGTCATCCAGCCAAGTGACACCCGCCATGCCATGAGGCAGACCGGCCTGGTTGATGCGGTCCATCACATCCTTGCGGGAGGGCTGCACGTTGGGAGCCTTGTCCAGGTACCCCGAAGCCGCGATCTTCGGATCGGCGCGAAGCGATGCCAGGGGGGACGGACCATGGGTCAGTGAGGTCGGCATGTAGAGGAAGAAAGGCTGCTCACGCTGGCTGGCTTGGTTAAGGAACTCCAGGGCGCCGGCGGTTACCCAGTCCTGATTGTGCTGACGCAGGACCTTGGGCAGCCAGCTCTTCTTGGTGCTCCGTTTGCCCTTGGGGACGCCGGTGTTCTGCAGGTAGATGCTGGCCGCGAAGTCGAAGCCGCAGTTGCGGACGGACTTCAGGACCTTTCCGTAGTTGCTCTTCAGCAGAGCTGCGACTTCGGGCTCGCGCCCCGTGGCCTCGGCTGGCGGATTCTTGACCTTGCCGCCGAGCCCCTGCATCCATTTACCCACCGCCCCAGTGAAGTAGCCGCCCGATTGGAGAATCTGTGGCAGCGTACCGTCTTCACCGTAGATGCCGGCCTCCCAGCCGATGTTGATGGTCCCGCCCGGGGGGCATTTCCTCTGCTGCTTGAGGCCCCGACAGGCATAGCGCCCGGTCAGCGCGGAGTAACGGCTGGGACTGCACACGGCCGAACTGATGTAGAAGCGGTCGAACCGCATGCCTTCCTTCGCCATGCGGTCGATGTGTGGCGAGAGGACCTTGCCGCCGTAGCAGTTGAATTCGGAAAGTGGCTGGTCGTCCGTGTAGATCAGGACCACGTTCGGACGGGGTTTGGCGGGGGCAGCGGGCGCCGGCAGAGCGCTTCCCACGCCAACGACGGCGGCAGTCTCCAGGAAATGTCTGCGGTCGATGGAGATCATGGCGCGGCTCCTGTTGGTGGCGGGGACGTTGTGCGGGTCAACATGAAGCGGTCCCAGAGGTCGCGGCGGATGTAGAGCGCCAGCAACACGTCCTGGCGGGGCCGAAGACCGTAGTACTCGGTCAGATAGTCTTCGCCCAATCGCTCAGAGATCGAGTCGCCGAAATCAGGCGTCGCGATCACGAGTGGCGGTTCGGCTGGCAACTGCGAGGGATCGTTCCAGTAGCCTACGGTGGGGTAGCGGCGCAGGTACCAGGGCAGCGGCCACGCATCCTCGGGGGCCGTGACGACGGCCACGAACAGTCCCCTGCCCTGCTCTGCCAAGGCGGCGATGTCCTCGACTCGTCGGACGAGTTTGAGGAAGTTGGGGGAGGTGTGGACATAGACATAGGGGTTGCGCTCGTCCCATTGGAATCGCCCATTGATCAGCAGGCACTGCGGGAGGATCGCCCAGGCCGCCCACGCACCGATCAGGCAGGCTGGTATGGCACTCCACCAACGCTTACCGAGCCGCCAGATGGCATCCACCCCCAAGCCGGCCAGCAGCGTGAGCCCATGCAGGGAAGAGATGATGCACCACGGCGTCTTGTAGGAGAGCAGCGAATACACGATGCTCAGGGCGGCCACGTAGAGGACGAGGAACCGAGCGAATCCGGCGCGCGAATCCCGGCGCACGAAGGCGGCCACCGAACCGACCAGAGCCAGCATCCCGATGACCAGTTCCGGCCGGAACAGCAGCCCGCCATCCTGGTGCCCGAACAGGAGCTTGCCGTAGTACCAGAACGAGGGGTGCACATGGCGGCCCTCTCCAGACCGGCCAAGGTAGGTAGCGTAGGTAAGGACGGAGTCCAGAGGGCCGCGCCAGTGGGTCAGAAAGGACGAGAAAAGCACGACCGATACCGTTGCGGCAACCCCAAGGAACCAAGCCACGTGCCGCTTTGGGAGACGCCGAGCGATTCGCCGCAAACGCGATGGCGTACGGATCTGACAGATGGCTGCGAGCCCCATGGCCCCCCAGGCCAGAATGCAGGTTTCCTTGGTGGCGTGCATGAGCCCAAGGCTGACCCCGGCCAGGACCGCCCAGCGTAGCCGTCGCGTACGCCAGTAGCGACGCCCTGCCACGAGCAGGCCGAAGGTGAAGCAGACCAACAAGGTCTCCTGGATATAGAACCGGCTGTAGAAGAACAACCCGGGCGAGAGCACCCCGAACGCGACTGCCCACACACAGGCCATGGCTCCAAGATCGCGCAACAGCCAGAGCGTCAGGACCAGAGTGAGAGCGCTGAAGAAGACGGGGAGCAGCCGGTGCGTCGCTTCATCCGTATCCGGGAAACCACCTTGTCCACGCAGCCACGCGATCGGCAACGTGAAGTAGTAGAGCGTGGGGCCGTGGTGCTCTCGCGGATCGTATGCGTAGCCTTCGCCGTCGAGCAATCGACCACAACGCACGGCCTGGTTGGCCTCGTCGTGATGCATCACCCGTTTGCCCAGATCCTGCCCCCGCCAGAACAGGGCGAACAGCGCCAGAAGCAGAATGAGCACTGCTGACAGGCGACGGGACAAGGTCCGACTGGTGCCGAAGGACATCATGGACGGCTCAACCCGCTTCCGTGAGGTCGTACTCGGCAGCGTAGTAGGGATGGGTTGGATCGAACTCGGTCAACGGTTTGGCGTTCTCCACCCGACCGATCGGCCGACGGTTTCTGCCTTCCACTCCCGCACCGGTATCGCCGAGATCCTCGCCGCAGGCTTTGATCAGCGCGGTGAGCTCGGCCACGACCTCGGGCTGTTGGTCGTAGACATTGGTCGTCTCGCCGACGTCCGCGCGGAGGTCGTACAGTTCCTTCACCTCAGCGTCACGCCGTCGCACAAACAGCTTCCATCGGTCGTTGCGAACGGCTTCAATCTGCCCCTTGAAGAAGTAGAAGAAGGAGTCGCGCGGGGACTTTGCACCGTCCTCGAACATGAGGGGACGGATATCCTCGCCGTCGATGATCCGGTCGGTCGGGGCTGCCGTCCCTGCCAGTTTGGCGAAGGTGGGAAGCAGGTCGATGGAGGCGGCCAGGGCCGGGCACTCCCTGCCCGCCGGGACTTGCCCTGGCCAGCGCATGATGCAAGGCAGGCGCTGCCCGCCATCGAAGGTGGTGCCCTTCGTGCCGCGCAAGGGAGCGTTGCTGCCGCCTTCGTCGCGGGCACGGGAACCGTTGTCGGAGGTGAACACGACCAGCGTATTCTCGTCGATACCCAGATTCCCCAGTTCCCGGAACAGCACGCCTGCTGCCCAATCCACACACGCCACCGCCGCGCCGTACCGTCCGTTGTCGGATTCGTTCTCGAAACGGCCTTGCACGTAGATGGGCAAGTGAACGTACATGTGGGCCAGATAGAGGAAGAAGGGCTCGTCCTGGTGTTCGCGCAGGAAGCTCACGGCCTTCTCCACGTAGCGCTCGGTCAGACCCGCCTGATCGGGCTGCTCCTCGATCACGTTTTCGTCAAGCAGCAGAGGCAGTGGCGGGTAGTTCGTGCGACGTCCGGTCTGTCGGCCCATGTCGTTGCTGAAGGGAATGCCATAGTAGTGATCGAAGCCATGGCGGGTGGGCAGGAACTCGGGCTGGTCGCCACAGTGCCACTTGCCGATGATCTGGGTGGCATAGCCTTGCTCCTTCAGCAAGGTGGCCACCGTCTTCTCCTGGTCGCTCAGGCCGACCCCCTGGCCGGGAAAGAGCACCCAGCGGCCTTCGAAGTCGTCAAAGCCGATTCGGGAGGGATAGCAGCCGGTCATCATCGCGCCCCGCGACGGCGAACAGACGGGGGACGCCATGTAAAAGTCGGTAAACCGCATGCCTTCGGCGGCCATCTGGTCGAGGTAGGGCGTCTTGTTCACGGGCGAGCCGTAGCAGCCCAGATCTCCGTACCCGAGGTCGTCGCAGTTGATCAGGATGATGTTCGGACGGTCCTGTGGCATGCGTGGCATTGTGGGATCCTTCTGGTGCGGTTGCGGGAGAGTACCCAAACAATGCCACAGCAATGACTGGGCGCAATCCCCGCAGGCTCCGGCTGGCTGGCATTCCCACAGCTCCAAGGTATGGTTTTCGCGCCCACTGGAGGCGTGTTCCCACCACTCAATCACCCGAGGCGCCCGCTATGATCAACGTCATCGCCAGCATCGAAGTCAAGCCCGAGTATCTCGCCGAGTTCATCAAGGCCTTCAAGGCCAATGTCCCTGCTGTCCTGGCCGAGAATGGCTGCATTGCCTATGCTCCCACCGTGGATGTGGACACCGGCCTGCCTCCCCAGGGCGGCGTGCGCGCGAACGTCGTGACCATCGTCGAAGCCTGGGAAAGTCTGGACCATCTGCGGGCCCATCTCGTGGCCCCGCACATGAAGTCCTACAAAGAAGCCACCAAGGACATGACCGTCGGCGTCAGCCTCATGGTCACCGAACCGGTATAGGTCGCCAACCATGACTGCACGCCCCAACATCCTCTGGGTCTTCGCCGACCAGATGCGCGGCCAGGCCATGAGTTGCGCGGGGGACGCCAATGTGCGCACCCCGAACCTCGACCAACTGGCGGCACGGGGCGTGCGGTTCACCAATGCGTGCAGCAGCTACCCGCTCTGCGTGCCGTTCCGCTTCACGATTCTGACCGGGGAGTACGCCCACAGTCGCTGGATCCCAGCGCTGGACTGGCGCATGTCCCCCGCCGAACGGACCATTGCCCACGAGTTCAACGATGCGGGCTACCACACCTGCTACGTGGGTAAGTGGCATCTCAACGGCAGCATTCCCCCCGGCGATGCCAAGGGCATCAACCGCATGCCGATTTTGCCCGGCTTCCGGGGCGGCTTCACCGAGTGGCATGGGTTCAATCTGCGCAATGGGTTCTTCGACACCTGCGTGTTCCATGGCGACGACCCGACCCCGGTTCCCCTCGACAAGTACCAGACGGACGGGCTCTTCGACATCACGCTGGACTGTCTGAAGACGCGTGCGGAATCACCCGGCGACCCGTTCTTCATGGTGCTCTCCGTGGAGGCTCCCCACCCCCCCCACGAAGCGCCCCAGCAATACCTGGAACGCATCCGCGAGCGTGGCGTCGTGCCACGCCCAAATGTCTCCTGGGAGACGCCGAAGGACGGCCTGACCTATCCTCCCGGATCCCGCTGGACCGAGAGGTGGGCTCAGTCGAACCAGACAGGCTACTACGCCCAGGTGGAGAACTTGGACGACAACATGGGGCGGCTGCTGGCCACGCTGGAGGACTCTGGCCTGGCGGAGAACACCATCGTGTTCTTCTTCAGCGACCACGGCGAGTTCCTCGGCTCCCACGGCATGCGCTCCAAGCAGGATCCCCGCGAGGAATCCATCAATATCCCCTTCCTGGTCCATGGCCCCGGTATCGACGGCGGCACTGTGCTTGACGAGGTGATCTGCAGCGAGGACATCTACCCGACCACCATGGCGCTTGCCGGGCTGGCGCCGCCCTCCCCCAAGCCGGGCCTGAACCTGGCACCCTACATGCGCGGGGAGACCGGGGAATTGCCGCGCGATGGCGTCTACCTACAGATGGTCGAGGAACACCGCCCCAACGTGCTCTTCCACCAAGCCCCGTTCCGGGGCATTCGCACACGCACCCACATGTATTCGGTGCTGAACGGCGCCCCCTGGCTGCTCTTCGACCTGGAAAGCGATCCCTACCAGCAGACCAATCTGGTCCGTTCCGAGGCCCATGCCTCACTGCGCCAGCGGTTCCACGCCCGCCTCCAGGAGATTGCCGTGGATTCCGCCGACAGCTACACCTTCGGCGATCCCGACCGGCCCGTGGCGCTGTAGCCAGCTGCGCACCCCGGCTGCTGAACTCAGGTGCCGAGGCAATAGCCACTGCGGCGATCGCGTTACCTCCGTGTATAGTGAGTTGCGTGACTCGCTTCTGTGTATAAGGAACACCACCATGCTTCGCTTCTCCTGTTTGGCTTCCCTCGCGATTCTCGCCGCACTCGCCGTCAGCGCCCAAAGTCTGGACGAGATCACCAAGGCCAGCGGCGTGACCGGTGGCTTCGTGGTCCAGCTTGGTTGCGGCGATGGCCAGCTTCTGGAAGCGCTCTCGGCCAACCCGCGCTTCACACTGCATGGTCTGGACACCGACCTCAAGGCCGTTCACCGGGCCCAGGTGCGTCTGCGTGCCGCCAAGGTCTACGGTCGCGCGGCCGCCGACGGATGGGATGGCAAGCGCCTGCCCTACGCCAGCGACATGGTCAGCCTGCTCGTCGCTAGCGATGCCGGTCTGCGCAGCGAGATCAACCGCGTGCTCGCCCCGAATGGCGTGGCGCTGGTGAAGACGGCGACTGGCTGGCAGAAGACGGTCAAGCCCTGGCCTGGCGACATCGACGAGTGGAGCCACTACATGCACGACCCCGGCAACAACGCAGTCGCCGAAGACACCCGCATTGCCCCGCCTCGCTCCATGCAATGGATGGGCAGCCCGAAATGGTCCCGCCACCACGATCGCATGGCCAGCATGTCCGCTCTGGTCACGGCCGGTGGCAAGCTGTTCTACATCTTCGACGAGGGCTCCACCGCCTCGGTCCTGCTCCCCTCCAAGTGGAGCCTGATTGGCCGCGATGCCTTCAATGGTGTCGTGCTCTGGAAGCAGCCCATTCCCGAGTGGCACACCCGCATGTGGCCGCTCAAGAGTGGCCCGGCCCAGCTCCCCCGCCGCCTGGTGTGCACCCGCGACGAAGTCTATGCCACCATGGGCTTCGATGTGCCTGTCACCGCCTTCGCAGCCGCCACCGGGCAACTGCTCCGCGTCTACGACAATACCAAGGGCGCCGAGGAGATCATCGTCGACAAGGGCATGCTCTACCTGGTGATCGATCCCCAGGTGGACACGGACAAGTACCGCAACGCCCGCCGTGTCAACAAGCCCTGGTGGACCGGCAAGGAGATCCGCGTGATGGCGGTCGAAGCCGCCTCCGGCAAGACGCTCTGGGAGTACGCCTCGCCGGTCGTGCCCCTCACCCTCGGCGTCAAGGACGGGGGCGTGGTCTTCCATGACGGCGACAAGATCATCTCCCTCGACCAACGCACCGGTGCCAAGCGCTGGGTGTCCGCGCCGATCCCCGTCGCCAAGCGCATCATGTCCTTCTTTGCCCCCACTCTCGTGGCCCGCAGCGGGGTGGTCCTCTTTGCGGGTGGAGAGGAGTCGGGGCTGGTGAAGTCCGGCGGCGGCGCCGTCAAGTCCGACACTCTCACCGGCCTCGACGCCAAGACCGGCAAGACGCTATGGACTGCCGACCATCTACCCTCTGGCTACAGTTCGCCGGAGGATCTCTTCGTGATCGGCGACACCGTCTGGTTTTCCGGCGGCTCCAATGGCCGGCTTCCCGGCGTCACCACCGGCCTGGATTTACGCACGGGCAAGGTCGTTAAGAGCTACCCCAAGGCGGACGTGGAGACCTACTGGTTCCACCATCGCTGCCATCGGGGCAAGGCCAGCACCCGCTTCCTGATGACCTCTCGCACCGGCATCGAGTTCATCGATCCGGCCACTGGGCACTGGGACATCAACCACTGGACCCGTGGCGGCTGTCTCTACGGCATCATGCCTGCCAACGGCCTGATCTACACGCCGCCCCACAACTGCGCCTGCTTCCCCGAGTCCAAGACGTCCGGTTTCTCGGCCCTCTCAGCAGGCACCGCCCTCCCTGCGCCGCCATCCGGCCCCCGAGCCGTGCAGGGATCTGCCTTCGGCAAGGTGACACCGTCCAAGACGCCCGCTCCCTGGCCCACGCTCCGAGGCAATCCAGGACGTAGCGGCAGCACCGCTGAGACCATACCCGAGAACCTGACCGAGGCCTGGCAGTGCAGCCTCGGCGGCAAGCTGAGCGCCATGACCATCGGCGAAGGCAAGGTCTTCGTCTCCCAGATCGACGCGCATACCATCCATGCCATCGACGCTGCTTCGGGCAAGCCCGTCTGGCAGCGCACCGTGGGTGGACGCGTGGATTCCCCGCCCACCATCCACGGCGGCATGGCCATCTTCGGTTGCGCGGATGGCTGGGTCTACAGCCTGCGCGCCAGCGACGGCGAGCTGGTCTGGCGCTTCCGGGCCGCTCCCGAGGACATCCGCATCCTGGTCATGGAACAGCTGGAATCCCGCTGGCCCGTGCCCGGCAGCGTGCTCGTGCTGAACAACATTGTCCACGCCACTGCGGGTCGCTCCATGTTCCTCGACGGCGGCATCCGCCTCGTCCGCATCGACGCCACCACCGGGCGCTTGATCTCCGAGAACACCCAGGACGAGAAGGACCCCGAGACGGGTGAAAACCTGCAGACCCTCAACCAGCGCCTCACCCTTCCCGTGGCCCTGCCCGACGTGCTCTCCACCGACGGCGAGCGTCTTTACATGCGCTCCCAGGTCATGGATCTCACTGGCAAGCGCCTGGATATTGCCCCCCACAACGCCACCAAACTCGGCGACCATGCCGCCGATCAGGCTGGGGAAGGCCAGCACCTCTTCGCGTCCGCCGGATTCCTCGATGGCGAGTGGTTCCATCGCGCCTACTGGGTCTATGGTCGCCGCTTCGAGGGGGGCTGGAATTCCTACTATCTGGCCGGCAAGCACGTCCCGGCGGGCAAGATGCTGAGCTTCGACAAGGACCGCGTCTACGGCTTCGGACGGCAGCCCAAGTACTTCAGATGGACCGTCCCGATGGAGTTCCAGCTCTTCGCCTCCCCACGCGGTACCGAAGCGCTTCAGGAAGCCGCCCCTCGGAAGCCCCAAGTCGGCTCCATCGTCCGCATCAACAAGTCCGGCAGCCTCAATCCTGCCAACAAGCCAGTGACCGTAAGCGCCTGGGTTCGGCCACTGGGTCCCAGCGGCGTGATCCTCGCCAACGGCGGCGGCGTGATCGGCTACACGCTGTATCTCCGGCAGGGGATCCCGCACTTTGGCGTGGCCATCGGCGGCAAGAGGTCCGGCGTTGTCGGCAAGGGTAAGCTCGGCAAAGCCTGGCACCACCTGGCCGGTGTCCTGGCTGCTGACGGTACCATGAAGCTCTACGTCAACGGCAAACTCGCCGCCACCGGCAAGGCCGGCGGCATGCTTCCCAAGGAGCCTGCCAACGCCCTGCAGATCGCTGCCGACGAAGAGAGTCCGGTAGCCTCCTACAAGGGCATTGCCTTCAAGGGCGATATCGACGATGTGCGCATCTATCGTGGCGAAGTCACCGCTGCCGATCTGGCCACCTTGGCCAGCGGCGAGGCACGCGTTCCCGCCAAGGGAGCCCAACTGGTGCTGCACTACACGTTTGACGACGGCGAAGTCACCGACAGCTCCGGCAGGAAGAACCACGGCGAGTTGGTCGGGGGCGATGCGGTGGACGGCCGGCTCGGCGACGCGCTCCGCTTCTCCGGTGTCATGCCGGGAGCCAAGAGCGCCGCCAAGATCCCCTACCACTGGACCACAGCTTCCCCGGTCCTCGTGCGGGGCATGGTTGCCACGCCCGAACGACTGTTCCTGGCTGGCCCCAGGGATCTCCTTGACGAGAGCCAAGCCGTGGGGAAGTTGGCGGACGAGGAGACCGGCGAACGGATCGCGGCCCAGGATGCTGCCATGCTAGGGAAAGACGGCGGTCTGCTCCACATCGTCTCCACCCGCGATGGCAGCACTGCCCGTACGCTGGAAATCCCCACCACGCCAGTCTGGGACGGCCTCGCTGCCAGCCCGGGCAGGCTGTTCCTCGCCGGGCTCGATGGCGCGGTTCACTGCTACGGGCCACAGCAGTAGCGGGATCCATGGAGAGGACGATGGAACTGCTGGTCCTGATGACCATGGACGTGGAGCCGCTCAAGGCCGTGCCAACCTGGACCGGTCCGGAGACAGCCAGCGAGTCGGCGCGCACGGCCATTGCCTACCGCGAGCTCGCCGCCACCTACGGTTTCCCGGTCAGCTGCTTCATTCATCCCGAGGCCGCCGCACTGCACCGAGATATGTTCGTGGACTGGCACCGGCAAGGCGCGTCGCTCGGGCTGCACATTCATACCACGAAGTTCCACTTCCCTGACTACCGGTTCGAGTTCGGGGCCTACGACGCGGATGCCCAACGTGCCATTCTCACGCGGGGACGGGCGGAGTGGGAGGAGGCCCTTGGCCTCCCGTGTCGGACATTCCGCCCGGGAGCATTCAGCGCCAACGACGTCACCATGCCGGTTCTGTCCGAGCTGGGGTTCCGGGGTGGATCGGTGTCGATTCCCGGTCGCATCTGGCCCGGTCGCTACTGCGTGTGGCCTGGGGCCGAACCCGATCCCCACCGGGGCCACGCCGCGTTTCGACTGGTCCCGGGCGAGCTCCCCTTCGCGAACATCCCTCTCAGCGTGAGCCCCAGCCACACCATCACCCGGCCCGGCCTGGAATTCCGGCTTGACCTGCGCCCCACGCTGGCGGAGCCCAGCGTGCTTGAGATCCTGGATGACATCATCCAGGGAATCGCTCAACGCCAGCCCGCCATCCCGGTGCTCCACGTCGTGGCCCACAACGACCAGCCCTTCGATGATCCGGATTCCGCACCGGGCGGCCGCTGCCGGGAGCTACTGGCGGCCATCGCTCCGGTGGCCGAACGCCACGGTTTCACCGCCGTCGGCGCGACGGTGGACCAGATCTGCGACCGTGTGCTGACCCTTCCCGCGGCACCACCCACCGAATGGCTGGCGGACAACGATGTGCGATGACCCCCTGCCCGCACCCTCGCAGGAAAGCGAATGTGGCGTTCTGCCTTTGCATCTGCTCGTAGGGAAGCTATTTTTCAGGTTCATTCTACGTACGTTTTGTTTCACTCAGCTTGACTCTGGCTCAGGCACCAAGAAGGAACAGGAATCATATGGGTTCTGTAAAGAAGAAGCGTCGCAAGAAGATCGCCAAGCACAAGCGCCGGAAGCAGTTGAAGTCCATGCGACACAAGAACAAGTAATTGTGACTGCGGGGACGAACAGTCCGCGCGTCTTCTATTCTGTATGCCGCATGCTCGCGGAGCTTATGCTCTGCGGGCATGTTGCATTTGGGGCCTCCTCGTTGGCGGAGCCCCCCTCCCCTCCTGCCGACCTTCGGCTTGAGGCGGCCGAGCTCCGGCAATGCCAAGCCCTGAGCCACTTCGCCTGGGGCTTGCTTGCGCAGTTCGAGGAGAAGGAGGCGGCGTCCGCACGAGCGGACAAGCATCTGCGGGAAGCTCTTGCGCTCTCGCCTCGCTCACTCTTCGCGGCCGAGGCGTTGGTCTACCCAATGCTCATGCGCCGCGACTTTGACGGTATCGCTGACGCCCTCCGCCCTGCCCTGCTCGCGGCCCCCGGGTGCGAACATCTGGTGCTGCTCGCCGCCAATGCCCTGGAGGCCGGTGAAAAGCCCAATGAGGCCGTCCGCTGCCTCGAAGATGGACTGCGGGCGGGAAAGTGGCGTTCCGGTCGGCTGGTCCGCGCGCTCTTCGTGCTCCTCTGGGATCAGGGGCAGAAGGAACCGGCAGAGAAGCTCCTCCGCCGAGCCGGTCGCAAGCGCAATCTGCGTCAGACCTTTGACTACCAGTATGCAGCGGCCTACCACGCCAGCGCCATGGGCAAGCGCAGGAAGACGCAACAGTCTCTCGACAACAGGCAGGTTCGGTACCGGGAAGCCGCCGCCGAACATGCCCGACGAGCGGCCTACGCCGCAACGCAGAACGACGATTCCGAAGAGATCGGCCTGGTCGCCGACCTCCTCATTGAGGCTGGCGAGTGGGGCGAGGCCCGTGCCCTCCTCGACCGGCTGGCTGACCAGTATGACGACCCCGATCTCTGGCTCCTGAAGGCTCGGGTGATGGCCCGTAACGGGGCCACAGCACAGCTGGTTGCCTACCTGGAGGAACTCGTTGCCGACTACTTGTCGCCCGAGAGTTTCCCCGAGGCGGCGGACATCCTGATCAACGCCGACCAGCCCGAGGCGGCCATGCGGATCTTCCGCCACTACCTGGCCGGCGATCCCGACTCTGTTACCGCCCGTCTGCAGCTCGCGTGGATTCACCATGGACTCCAGCAGCCCAAGCTTGCCCTGGACGTACTCCGCCCCGTCGAGGATCTGCAGGCCCACGGCCTGCTCCTCACCGCCTATCTGCATCGCGAACTGGGGGACAGTGCCCTGGCCCTGCAAGCCGTCGAACGAGCCAAGACCAGAGCTCGCGAGGAACAGCAGACTGGCTTCCTTACCGTCGATCTGTACCAGTTCTGCGCCTTGCTTCAAGAGGCCGTCGGGAATGTGCCTGCTGCCATCGAGGCGGCCCGTCAGGCGTTGGCCCTGAGCCCGCAGAGCGCCGAGTGCGCCAACTTCCTGGGATACCTGCTGGCAGACCATAACCAGGATCTGCCCGAGGCGGAGAAACTGATCCGGGCGGCATTGGCTGAAGAGAACGGCAGCGCCGCCTACCTGGACAGTCTCGCCTGGGTTCTCTACCGCCAGGGCTGTACGAGCATGGCGCTTGTAACCATGCAGAGGGCGCTACGCGCGGGTGGGGACAGCGACCCTGTTGTGCTTGACCATGCCGCTGATATCTGCACTGCGCAGGGACTCCACGGCCTGGCCAGAGTCTACTGGATCGAAGCCCTGGCAGCCGATCCCCCGGACCGCGATGCCATCCTGCGCAAGCTGCAGGCGACCGGCACTGTTGACGACCATGCCTGGGACCACTATTTTCCACTGTCGAGAGATGAGTGAACCCACTGCTCTCCCCGATCATAACCGAACCAAAGGAGCCTCTATGATGCCCCCAAAAGTCGCCATCCTGATGGGAAGCGATTCCGACCTGCCCAAGATCCAGAAGGCCATTGACGTCCTGAAGGATCTGGCCGTCCCGTGCACCGTGCGCGTCATGTCCGCGCATCGCACGCCCGAGGTGGTCCGCGAGTTCGCGGAGTCCGCCGAAGCGAAGGGACTGGAAGTGATTATCGCGGCCGCCGGCGGCGCCGCCCACCTGGCGGGTGTCGTCGCCGCCCACACGATCCTCCCGGTGATCGGCATTCCCGTGCAAGGCGGCGCACTGAATGGCCTGGATGCCCTGCTTGCCACCGTACAGATGCCCGGTGGGATTGCCGTCGCCACCGTCGGGATCGGCAGCGGCGGGGCCACCAATGCCGGTCTGCTTGCTGCCCAGATCCTGGCAAGACAGGATCGCGAGGTCCGCGCTGCTTTGGTTGCATACCGCGCCATGCGGGCCGAGAAGGTGAAGGCGGCGGATGCCGCAGTCAGGCAGCTGTGATTCCCATCCGTTCAGTGGTGCTCTGGGCGTGGGCGGTGGGCATGATGTTCGCCGTCGCCTGCCCGGGGCAGCCTGCCAGTCCGTCCGGCCAGGCATCCCTTGAGAAGTCGGTCGCGGCATTGTTGCGGGCTCTGCAGTCCCGAGGGCAGCTCCCGCCGCTCGATTCGTCCAGGCGGGAGAAGGCTCTTGCTGGCCTGCTAAGCGGACTTGGTATTCAGACTCAGCAACCGGGGCAAGCCAGGGCCAGCTCGATTCAGGAGCCGATCACGCTGAACGGACTGTATGCCTATGTCCGCGTGAACCACGTCGGCCCGGGCCTGGCAGCTGCTGCCGAGGGCGCCCTGGCCGATATCCGGAATGGTCACTACGAGGCGGTGATCCTGGATCTTCGGGGGACGTCCGGGACCACTGCCAAGGGACTCGGAGAATCCCTCGCGATGTTCCAGAAAGATCCCATCCCCATCGTCGGCCTGCTCGGCGTTTCCTCGGGCAGTGCCGCCACCGATCTCGCAGGCCACCTCCGCCGAAAGTACCGCGCCATCCTGGTCGGGCAATCTCCGCGTGCGCCGCTCCCGCCAGCGGAGGAATTGGTTCTTCCCACCGGTGATCGCGTCTCGCTGCCCGGCAGAGGAACGGAGATGCCGCCGAAGGCTGTTCCGTTGGCACCGGACATCGCCGTGCGCGACCCACAGGTGGCAACGGTCACCTTCGAGAATTCGGCGCCAGAGAACTGGACGACGCTTGCCGCTCGCGATGAGTGCCTGCGGCGCGCCGTCGATCTTCTCGCCACCATGCGGGCGCTGCGCCAACCATGAAGCACATCCTGCTCGCCATCTCTGCTCTCTGGCTTTTCGGCACCCATGCCGCCACCGTGGAGTCGCGCGAACGCCGGATCACCGTGTCTACGGCCCCCGGCTCGGGCAAGGCCTGGCTGGACTTCGCGTTGCGCGCGGACGGCGACGTGCAGAAGTTCCTTGGCGGCGACGCCGTCCCCCCGAAGCACCGGTTGCGCATCCATGTTGGTGCGGACCGCAAGACGGAAGGTGTGCTGCGGCTTTCGTTCACTGGGCGGGAGTTCCGTACCGAGATCGCGCAGCGCATCTACACGTCGCTCCTCTGCCGTGCAGCGTTCCCTGAACCTGGCAAAGTATCCTCCCTGCCCTCCACGCAGTGGATGGCAGCGGCACTCGCCTCGCACGAACTCTCGACGGGGCGGCAGATGCCCGGGAGGAAACCAACTGACTACGAATCTGTCCGGGCGGGATTCCGCAAGGGGGTGTTCCCGTTGGTCGAGCGCCTCCTGAGCAAACCAGTGCCCGCCACCAGCCCGATCCTCTACCTCTTCTACGCCCTCCACTGCGAACTGCTGGCCACCAGCATCCGCTCTGCCCCCTTCCCGAAGGAGACCCCATTCCGCCGGATTCTCGAACTGGAAGTCCACGGGAGGAGCACGGTCGCCGCCACGGAGTTCGTGTTGCGCCCGTTCTTCGCCGAGGGAGAGACCTTACAGGGTTGGTATGAGCGGACCGCTCCGGTGGTGAGCCGCCGGGGATCCCACCTGAGCCCCGTCGAGGAAGTCGTGCAGCGCTTGCAGGAGCTCACCATGGTCAACGCCATTTCTCTGAACGGAGGTGCGCAGAAGATCAAGCGAATCCCCATCGAGGATCTGCCCGAGAAACTGGCAGACTACCGCATCAACCCGGATGCCATCGACCGCGTACACAAGCAGATTTTCGAGCTGGTCCAAGACGCTCCCGTGTTGCTGCGCGAACCGCTAGCCGCCTACATGAATGCGTTTGGCCTGCTCGGGAAGGGCAAGAAACGGGCCTTTCTCCGGACCATCCGGCGCGCCCGCAAGGACTTCGACGCGGCCGTAGAACGACAGCGCGCGATTGGCGTGCTCTTGGACCGCATCGAGGAAGACTACTCGTCACCTACCCAGCAACTCGCCCCCTATCTCAGAACGGTGGAGCGTGCCGACCAGGACGCTCGGGCGCTGGACCCCGCCCTGCACATGCTGCTCGACAAGGCCAACGAATAGCCACCCCTGTCCAGAGGATACAAGACATGCTTCGCTCGCTTCTTCTCCCCTGCCTGCTCGTCGGAGGATCCCTCATGGCTGCCCCCAAGAACCTCCTACCCGTACAAGACTTCGCCAACGGCCTCACAGGCTGGCAGCTCAGGCCTGGCCCCGCCGAGCTTGCCACGGTACTGGCGGAGGACGACAAGGTTGGGCAGGCCGTGAAGCTCGCGCCCGTGGCGCGCATCTTCGGGTTGAATTCGGCACCCCTCACGGTCGGGCAGGAGATCGATCTCGAGCACGCCTACACCGCCAGCGCCGCCATCAAGAGTGCCGGCCTGCAGCAGGGGATCTTCGCCTTCTCGGTTTGCGCCTATGACCAGGCGGGGAAACGCCTCAGCCAGATGTCGGCGCACAACCTGTCCACCGCCTCGAAGCCCCATGACTGGGTGGTGAAGAAGCTCGGGTTTGGCAGGGGCACTGCCAATGCCCTGCCCGAAGCCACCCACACCGTGCGTCTCCGCTTCTCCTTCTACGAGAAGTCCGGCAAGGCCACGGGCACCGTTCTCGTTCGCGGCGCCAGCGTCGTCGAGCGAGAACTCGGTCCGTTCCCCACTTGGCCCCGGGGTATTGTCGCCGATGTGGGAGATCTCGAGATCCGCTTCGAGAGCCGCTCGTTCTGGACGCTCTACCGTCTCAACTACCAGAAAGTCCCGCTCTGCGTTGACCGCTTCGGTAGCCACTATGGCACAGTCGCCAACTTCCCCGGTACAGGCTTCATCGGTTCCGGACACACCGAGAACCAGGAGACTGAAGAGCTGTTGGAACTGGAACTGACCGTGGACGGGAAGCCCCAGTCCACTCCCCTCGCCTCCTACGACTGCGACCGCATCCAACTGCGCAAGCGCTCCCAGTTGCGCGCCTTGCAGATGGACACGCTGGTCACCGTCGCCGACAACCGCATCGTCGAGGACGTGCGGATGCGGGCCAGGGACACGACCAAGCTCAACCTCATCTACCACTTCATGCACCCATGGACCACCCAGATGTCCGGCTTTGCCGCCGAGTTGACCGATGGCACCCGCATTTCCGGCGTCTTCGTCGATGACAAGAAGCAGAAGATCTGCAAGCCGCTCAAGTGGTCCGCCGTCTACAGTCGCGAGCTTGGCAAGGGCGGCGTCACCGTGGTCTGGGATGTCCCTGCCGACCTCCCCTGGGAGACCCGGTACTGGGATATGCCCAAGCGCTATCGGAAACACTACTTCACGACCTTCGTGGGCAAGGAAGTGCCTCTGGATCGGGAACTCCGCTACCGGATCGTGACCATCCCCTTCACCGCAACGGCAGAAGAATGGCAGGCCAAGGCCGCCGAGGTCGCCGCCAGCGCGCCACGGCCCGCGGAGTAGCGCCGCATCCGCCTATTGAACTGTACTCAGCCAGCCAGGCTGAGCCTGGATCTCTTCGATGAAGGCCACCATGTTCTCCACCGGCACATCGCCTTCGACGGAGTGGGCTGGACTGAAGATGTAGCCACCCTCGCTGCCCAGCTCGATCAGCCGACGGGTCTCGGCACGCACGTCCTCGACCGTGCCATAGGGCAAGGTACGCTGAGTGGACATGCCCCCGTGGAATGCCAGACGCCCGCGGTACTGCTGCATCAGCGCTTCCACATCCATCACCTCGGGCTGGAAGGGGTTGAAGCAGTTCAGTCCCAGATCGACCAGATCGTCGAACAGCTCGTCCACATCCCCGCAGGAGTGGATCGTCACGAATTTGCCGCCTTCGCACACCGCGCCATACATGCGGGCGAGAACCGGTTTGATGAATTCGCGCCAGATTTTCGGCCCCATGATCAGGCCGGACTGCTGCCCCCAGTCGTCGCCGAAATGCACGGCATCGATGTCGTAGGCCATGGCCTTGCGCGCCTGGCGAATGTTGTAGTCCCCGATGGCTCCGAACAGCTCATGCACGAAGTCGGGGTTCACGATGAAATCCATCAGCAGATTCTCCATGCCCCGCAGGGTCCAGGCCCGCTCGAACAGGGAGAACCCGATGCTGAAGACGCGGAAATGGTCCGGCGCGCTCTCGATGCGCTCCTCGATCCCGGTGAAGAACAGGTCGCCTTCCGGATCGGGCAGCTCGTAGCCTGCCATGGTCGGCTCGGGCATCACGCAGCCCTCGATGACGCCGATATCCTTGTCCACCGACCGGTTCCACACCGCTCCGAAGATATCCCGGAACCGGCCATTGCCAAGATCGGTGAAGAACCCGACCCCGCTCCCAAGCCCCAGATGATGGTTGCCAAAGAGCGGCCACAGATTGGTCGTCCCGTAATGCTCTACCAGCTTCTGCTGCGCTTCCTGTGTGAAACCAAATGACCACGGCACATACGGCGGCCGACCGCCTTCCAACACAGTGCGGACCACTTCGCGCTTAGTCATGACTGAATCTCCAGAGGGGATGAATGGAATGCCCCCATTGTAGCACCTCTCCCCTGTGCGTGCGAGTGCCCGCTGCCTACGGCGAATCGAAGAGGAGATCCACCACGTCGGCAATGGGCCGGTAGCCGATCTGTTGGTAGATACTGTTCGATGTGGGATTGCTGAGGTCAGTGTAAAGGGTGCAGAACTCACGGCCGTCGTCGAGCATCCGTTGCGAAAGTCCCGCGACCACGGCAGTAGCATAGCCATGGCGGCGGTGTTGCGGCGGCGTGTACACGTGACTCACTGCTTGACCGTGGAGCGTCCTCCGGGTCCGCGCCGCCATGGACACCGGGACGTCATCCACCCAGACGAAGAGATCCCCCGCCGCCACCATGTTCTCCCCAGCCTGCACCGCCTTCGCGGACTCGTCGTTGCCGAAGCAAGCCGTATGGAAGCCCCTCGACCACCCCCGGACGATCTCAAGATCCCCCTCGCCTGCCAACCGGAACTCCCCTCTTGGAAGCGGTAGCGGCTGCACCTGGCGCAATTCGTAGATGCACAGTCTCATGCCGAGACGTGCTGTAGCCCCCGTACGCGCGCACCAGACCTCCGCGAACCGCCGGGCAGGACCCTCGGGAGCCGATACACCAGGGACCGGCACTCCGGTCGAGAGCAAGTGATCGGCAAGGAGCGCCAGGGACGCATCCTCCACCTGGTCGGGCGTGTGCAGCAGCAGCTTGTGGGGAGGCGTCATGACCGCCACCAATCCCAACCCACGCCCCGACTCGACCGTCCCCAGGAAGGGCGGCGCATCACTATAGGCTCCGCCAGCGGCAAGGCGCGAGCAGATGCCCAGGATCAGGCCATTGACCGCTTCCTGGGCCAGGAGTGTCTCCCGGGCCACAGCCAGCAGTGAATCCGCATCCGCATGATGGGTGAAACGCATCGCCTTCTCCTACGAGAGATCCTCGAAACGCAGTCCTTCAAACGCGACCACGCATTCTGCCTACGGCTTGGGCATACTCAGGGATACCGTACTCGCGGGAGCGACCTGCCGTTTGGTTTTCCTCCCGTTTGGCCAGCGGACCTCAACGGTGACATCCCGGTCGTCCGTGCCCAGGCCGAAGTGCATGGCAGGGCCATTCTGCTGGCCATAGGTGCTCGTACCGCAGGTTAACTGCCGGACCCAACGTCGATCCCCCTGCACAACCGTCACCACGCTGCCCAGAGGCGTCTGCCGACCATCGCCGGGCTTCAGCAGCAGCTTGATCCACAGATGATTGATCATCTCCTCGCCACCCTCGTTGCGGTGAAGTCGCAGACGGGAAGGCTGATCGACGCCAACTTGGCCAGCGGTGGCCAAGTCCAGACGGCCATTGCCATCGATATCGGCCCAAGCCCCTGCATAGCTGTTGATATAGGGTAGCCCAGCCAATTCCGCGCGATCCAGCAACCGGCGCCCGTCGGAGTTCAGGAAGAGTCGGCAGCGCGCGTACGACAGGTTGTAGATCTGCGGCACGAACACGTCTGTCCAACCATCGTTGTTTACATCCCCAGCTGCGCATCCAGCCCACAATTCATCGCCCTTGAAGACCCCGCGCGGGCCATGGGGCATGGGAGGGACCCCCAACTGCGAACGCCAGTCCACGAACCGATCCCTCTGGCGTCGCCAAATGGCCGAATCGTCGCACACGTAGCCGCGGATGTCGTAGCTCTTGCCTGAAGGCCCAACGTATTTGTGCACTAGGTTGGCGGCGAAGATGTCCATGGCCCCGTCGTTGTCCACATCCAGGAGACAGGCCCCGATCGTGTGCCCATACAGCGGGCCGTACCGACGCTTCACCTTCGTGTCGAGATAGAGAGTTGGGTCCTTCTTCCCGGCCACCCCCCATTTCCCCGCCACTTCGCTGAACGTGCCTTCGCCTCTATTCAGCAGGAGCAGATTTGCCTGCAGGCGGTAGTTAGCCACGAAGATATCCTGATCCCCGTCTCCATCCAGATCGAAGATCAGCACCCCGCGCGCATAGGTCTTGTGGCGCACGCCTGCCTCCTTACTCACCTCCCGGAATCCCTTGCCCCCTTCGTTGTGCCATAGCTCGTGTTGGTAGTAGGTCGGGTTCCCATTGTTCCAGTCCTCCTTCATCCCCACGTAGATGTCCGCCCAGCCATCGCCATCCAGGTCACCGGCTGCCAGCACGTTCGCCTTGGGATGCGGAGTGAAGGCCCAGTCCTTGGCCACGTCCTTGAACCCCTTGCCCTCGAGGTTGCGCCACACCTTTCCCTGCGTAGATACGATATCGGTCCAGCCGTCGTTGTCCAGATCCACGCAGAGCGCTGGCCCCCGTTTGGTCCCCGGCCACATTCCTCGCGGCGCGGCAGTGAATTTGTAGAGCGGCGGCCCTTCGTTCAGATACAGCCGGCAACCGTCCACCAACAGGTCGGGACGGCCATCATTCTGTACGTCCAGCCAATTGACATAGGCACCCCCGACCCCCGCCAAGCCAGCACCTTCAGTTACGTCATGCATGGTCGGCACCGCTGGTTCTCGCATGGCTCGGCCCACATCATGGGCCACCGGTGCAGGCTGACCCCGCACGCAACCAGCACCCAGCAAAGCCATCAATCCACACGTCACCAGCCCTTTTCCTGCCATCATGAATCCACCCATTCCGTTGCGTCCTTAACGGGGTGCCGAAGGACCCGTGCGTTCACGAGCCAGCCGGCGCCTCCTGGAGTGTACCATAGACTTCACATATCCGTCGGCGCATATGCGGGATCGAGAACTGATCCGCACAACGTCGTGCGGCGCGCGCGCGTTCTGGATCCTCCGCCCAGTCCCACGCCTGCAGCAGTCCGCCTGCGATGGCGCTTGGGCGCGCCTCCACCAGCACCCCCGCACGTGTGTTCGCCAGAATCTCCTCGGGACCGGCTCCCCGTACCGCGACAACCGGTTTGCCGAGAGCCAGGGCCTCGACCACAGTGCGGCCAAACGGCTCGTCAAGAGCACAGGAAACCAATGCCCGGCAAGCCGCGAGCTGAGGCCACGCACAGGTCACCTCCGTGAGAAACGTCACCGATTCGCCGAGCCCCAGTTCCAGCGCCAGGGCTCGCGTGCGCTCAAGCCAACGGGCATCGCCATCCCGGACCCGACCGACAAGCACCGCCTTGCCCTCGGGATAGTGTTCCCGCACGTCGGCAAAGGCCTGCAGGAACAGATCGTGCCGCTTCCAGGGCACGAAGTCAGCCACCATCGCCACCTGTCCCGTATACTCGGCAGCGGGCAATGCGCGCGCGATGTCCGCCACCGCCAGTCCATTGGGGACGATCTGGCAACCGGCGGGCCAGTGGGCCGCCACCGCCTCGCTGATCGCCACGATGCAACTGGCTTTGGCGGCAACCAGACGCCGCGCCAGTCCTGGAGCGCGCAGGTCGCGGTCATGGACAACCAGGGGGAACTGAAGGGCCAAGCCCTTCGGCACGAGCAGGGCGGCCCGAACCGTGTTGGCATGGATGATCGTCGGCCGCCATTCACCGGCAACCTGCCGCAGGCGGCGGCCGATCCTGCGTCGGTCCACCAGGAATTCCCATAGCCCCAGTGGCGACCGGGACCAGTGCCTGGAGCGCAAGGCACAATGAGGAACGCCCAGGCTCTGGCATGACTCCAGCAACCCGCCAACGCTGCCGTCAGCGCCCGCCACAAAACGCTCCATCCCCACGTCGCGCAGAGCATGTACCATGGCCATCAAGCTACGTTGCGCTCCTCCCGAGAAGGGGGCGCAGTCTACGTACAGGACCCGTGTGCCTGTGACCCCCATCGCCTAGCTGCTGCCGCCTCTTCTGTGTTTCTCGATCAGGCAGTCTGTCGCTCTGCGCGAGATGCGCGCCGCAACCAGGCCGTCCTGGGCCGTGGGCAAGGTGTCCGACACACCGGTCCCGAGGGCCTTGCAGAACGCGTCGTACATGCCAGCGAAGTTCTTCTCCGTGCTGAACGGGAGTTTGGTGGTCCCCCTGCTCGTGCGCATCTCAAAGAGCTTCGCGCCCCGATCGTAGCGGATCACACCTTCGCTGCCGATCAGTTCGTACACGAACTGGCTGATCGGCTCCTTGGCTGTGTGGCAGTAGGAGTAGCTGATCTCCACCATCGTGTGGGCACCATTTTCATGGTCCATATGGAGGTACATATGGTCGGGGGCGTCGTACTCGTCCACCCAGGCACCCGCTGCCTGCCAGTCGCACACTTCGCTGCCCAGCCAGAAGCGTGCCAGGTCGATCTGATGCACGCCGCAGTCCACCATCGGTCCACCTTCCAGCATCCGGCCAACGCGCCGCTCGTTCAGGGTCCGCCCCCCGACCCCGTCCATCTGGTACTTGCCGTGGAGGTTCCAGATGTAAATGAGGCGCAGGCTGCCGACCTTCCCGATGGCTCCCGCCCGCACCAGTTCGCGGATCTTCAGCGATGCTGGGCTGAAGCGGTAGTCAAAGCCCGTGAAGAGCATCAACCCCGCCTCATCCGCACGTCGTGCCATCTCTTCGCATTCGTCCTCGTCCAGGCCCAGAGGCTTCTCACAAAGCATGTGCTTCCCATGCCGCACCGCATCCCGTACGTTGAGGATATGGCAGGGCGCGGGCGAGGTAATGGTCACGGCGTCCAGCCCCGATGCCATAAAGGCGTCCACCTCGGTGAAACCGTTCTCGATGCCGAACTTCTCTTGCGCCGCGGACAGGCGCTCGGGCTCGGGATCGAACAGAGCGGAGAGCTCCAGCCCAGGAGTCTTGAGAATCGTGGGGATGTGTCCGTAGTGAGCAACCGTGCCGCAGCCCATCAAACCAATTCGTTTCATTCCAGCAGCATCCTTGTGCAGAAACACCGCCCCGGATGGGGCAAAGGGGTGAAACAATATGTGAAGGGCGAGTGCAGTCCATGCAACCCGCCTGGGTCCTCTTGCTCAGGCAGGCCCTGGTTGGCGAGAGAGGAACCCGCGTGGGTTGTAGCGAAACCAGAAGCGCAGCCACGGCGCAGCCACCGTCTTGAAGTGATCCCAGGTGCCGGGAGTGGCATTGGGGTTCCCCTCGCTGTCTTCCCAGAGCGCCAGCAGGACGAAGCCGCGGGTCGTCAGTTCGTTGATCAGCGTGCCCATCGTGTGTCGGAACTCGCGTGGCCCCCTGATCTGGGCGACCACCTCGCCGTCCTCATCGTCTACGTCCCAGGTCTCACCACAGTCCACCTGGCCGTCGGCATAGGTGTCGTGCAGCGGGTAGCCGTTGCCATCCCAATCCGTCTCCCAGATGCCGTGAGTGAAGGGATTCGTGCACGTCAGATAGTAGAGCCCTCCCTGGCGCAACACGCGGGCCACCTCGCGGAACGCCTGGCCGGGATCCGGGATGAAGTTGATCGAGTGGGCATGGTAGACGATATCGAATTCTTCTGCACCAAACATCGAGAGATCCCGCATGTCGGTCTCGACCAGACGGACGTCCCGACCATAGTGTTCAGCCGCCAACTGATCTCGCGCCAGCTGGGCCGGGGAGAAGTCGGCCACCGTCACCTTGGCACCAAGCAGACTAAAGGCAGCCGATTGCTGCCCGCCGCCGCCAGCCAGGAGCAGCACATCGCGCCCTTGGCAGCGCCCCATGATCCCCTCGGGGTCCACCATATCCTTCGCCGATTCGGGATCAAGATTCAGAGCCGGACGTGAATAGCGAACATTCGCGGCCGCCAGTTCTTCCCAGCGCTCACGATTGTATCTGCTGATTTCGTCTGCCATCTTTTTCTCCCCTGTCCACGACCCGTTTCCTGATCTCGCACGCATCCACTACCACGCATGTTCCCCCACCCTTCACAACGACCCTTGGGCAGCGCCAGAGTTCCCTGTTTCTGTCACAAGGCCCAGCCCGATCTGCCTATGCACTCCGTCACGGTAGCCGATGGGGTGCGCAAGGCAAGTGGATTGAGCACGCAAATCGGCGGGCGAACATATGCAAACACGCGGCACTCAGCAGGTCGCGCAAGACTCTGGGGTTGCGCAGAATGGAGGGTTGCGGCAGACAGCTCATGGATGGATCAGGCTAGGACGACTGCTCGACCAGGTTGATCAGCACGTCCGCCAGAGGGACAAGATGAGTCAGGAACTCCTCGCGTTCCCAGGACTTTATCTGATCCATGGTAACGGTGTCCTCGATCATGAAGGAGCCGCTGGCAAGACGACGCAGGTCGCGCATGTGCCCGCCGCAACCAAGTTCCCGCCCAATATCGGCACACAAAGTGCGCACATAGGTGCCCTTGCTGCAATGCACGGTGAAGGAGACATTGGGCAGATCCACGCTTGTCACCTCGAACGAATGGATCGTGATGGGGCGCGGCTCGCGCTCCACCACCTGCCCCTTGCGCGCTAGTTTGTACAGTGCCTTGCCGCCCTTCTTGATGGCCGAAACCATGGGAGGGATCTGCTCGAGCTGGCCGACGAACTTGGCACAGGCCGCCCGCGCCGCTTCCTCGGTCACGCCAGAGGGGTCGCATTCGGCGGTGACCTCCCCGGCGCGGTCCTCCGTGAACGTCTCCACGCCAAGAGTCATCGTCCCCGAATACACCTTGTCCTGGGTCGTCAGCCGCGAGGAAAGCGTGGTCGCTCGCCCGCACACGATGACCAACACACCAGTGGCGATCGGGTCCAGCGTGCCGCAGTGCCCAACCTTCCGGATCTGGAAGCGGCTGCGGATGCAGTTGACCACATCATGGCTCGTCCAATCCTCGGGTTTGTCCACGAGGATGATACCACTTTCGGCGAGTACTCTATCCACTGCCCCATCCAATCCTGCGCACACGGGAAGGGAAGCCTATTCGGCCCCGTCGTCGTCTGCCGCAATGTCCAGTTCATCGAGAATGTGCATCAGTCGGTCGGCCTTGGCCGCTGTCCGATCCTCGTGGAACCGCAATACAGGTGTGTACCTCAGCGTCACGGTCCGCGCGATTTCCTTCTGGAGCCGCTTGCGGTGGCTGGCAAACAACCGCATCGCCTCCTGCCTTGCCGCATCGTCCCCCATCACGCTGATGGAGACGTCCGCATGACGCAGATCAGGCGACACCCTCACCCCCGTGACGGTGGTCAGAGCGCCGGCGACTGCAATGCCTTCGCGTTCACAGAGAGAGCCAAGCTCCCGCTTCAACATCTCGTTGATGCGGGCCAAGCGGTTTTCGCTGCTCATCGTTGGGTCTCCCTGTCCATGCGAGGCATGCGCTACAGCTCGGGGCGAAGCTCCGTGATCTCGAAGATCTCGATATGGTCACTGACCTCGAAATCCTCGAAGTTGTCCAGCCGAATACCACACTCCAAGCCGCTGCGCACCTCGCGCACATCGTCCTTGAAACGACGCAGGGACGCAACCTTGCCGTTGTAGATCAGTTCGTCCTCCCGGCGCACGCGGGCGCTGGCACCAATCCGCACCAGACCGCCGTTGACCGAGCAGCCACAGATCTTGCCTGTCTTGCTGACGTTGAAGATCTGGATGATCTCGGCCTCGCCCAGTGGGGTCTCCCGGGTTTCCGGGCGCAGACGGCCGCGCAGGGCCTCCGCGAGCTGCTCAAGCAACTCGTAGATCACGCTGTAGAGACGAATCTCCACGCCCTTCTGCTTGGCCAGTCGGTTCACCTTGGGCATGGCGCGCACATTGAAGCCGATGATGATCGCTTCGGAGGCGGTCGCCAACGTCACGTCGTTGTCCGTGACCTCGCCTACCCCGCTGAGAACGATGTTGGTGGTGATCTTGTCGTCTTTGATCTTGCGGATGGACTCGACGATGGCCTCCAACGAGCCCTGCACGTCAGCCTTGAGCACAATGTTCAGCTCGTTGCGGTCCTGCGCCTCGAACATGTCGAAGAGGCTCTCCAGGTCCACGGCTCGCCGGGTCTCCAGCTCGCCTTGACGGAGATCCTGCCCCGCTTCCGCAGCCAACGCCTTGGCTTCGCGCTCGTTGCTGCAGCGAGTCAGGATGGCACCGGCCTCGGGCACGCCGGAGAGGCCCAGAACCTTGACCGGCATGCTTGGCCCCGCTTCCTTGATCCGCGCGCCGTGGCTGTCAACCAACGCCTTCACGCGACCGTAGAAAGAGCCGCAGAGCATGATGTCGCCGGTGTGGAGCGTCCCGTCACGCACCAACACGCTGGCTGTGGCTCCCATCCCGCTCTCCAGTTGCGCTTCGACCACCAGCGCCTCCAGGTCCGCGGCCGGGTCGCCCCTCAGTTCCAGCATCTCCGCTTCCAGCAAAAGCCGGTCGAGCAGATCGTCAATGCCCTCGCCAGTTATCGCGGAGACAGGGCAGACGCCGACGTCACCACCCCAGTCCTCCGGGGTGATTCCCTGTTGCTGAAGCCCCAGCATGACCTTGTCCGGGTTGGCCCCCGGCAGGTCCATCTTATTCATCGCGACCACGATCGGCACCTTGGCGGCCTTGACATGGTCGATTGCCTCGATGGTCTGCGGCATCACCCCATCGTCTGCGGCCACGACCAACACAGCGATGTCCGTGGCGTTGGCGCCACGGGCCCGCATGGTGGTGAAGGCTTCGTGCCCCGGCGTGTCGAGGCAGGTGATTTTCTGACCAGCCGCGGTCTCGACCACGCTGGCGCCAATGTGCTGAGTAATCCCGCCGGCCTCGCCAGCGGCCACGCGGGTCTCACGAATATAGTCCTGCAGAGAGGTCTTGCCGTGGTCCACGTGCCCAAGGAAAGCCACCACCGGAGGACGTGGTTGCGCCCCGGCACCGGCAGACTTCTTCTTTGCCCCCTTCTTGCTGCCCCTCTTGCTTCCCTTGTCCTTGCGGCCGGATGCTTTGGCCTTGGTCTTCGCCCGCTCGCGCCGTTCACGGATGAACTTGACGCCGTACTTCTCGCAGACCTTCTCCACCATCTCCGCATCAAGGACCTGCGTGATCATGGCGAAGACGTTCATCGTCATCAGTTCGCCGATCAGCTCGTTTGGCTTGCGCCCGAGCCCCTCGGCCAAGTCCCGCACCGTGATCGGGGGTTTCAGGTGCAGCTCGCCCTCAACGGCCTCTTCCTCAGGTTCCCCCTCTTCCGCTTCCTCGCCTTCGCCGTCTTCAGCCTCCCCCGGGGTCGTCCCGAGTTCGGATAGAGTCTCCTCCAAATTCCGCTCTTCGGCCTCGGCATCTCGCCGCTCTGCGATCACATGCTCACGGACGAGGTCCGCGATGTCGGGATCCATGGTGCTGGCATGGCTGCGAACCTCGATCCCCTCGGCTTCGAGAAGATCCATCAATTCGCGATTCTCTAGGCCCAGTTCACGGGCCAGATCGTATACTCGTACCCGGTCGCTCATTATTGTCATGCCTCCAAGGTCTGCGCCGCATCCACTGCCCGGCACCCATGTCAGTATCCGAGCTGCTCTTTGGCGGCAGCAATGATGGTCTTGGCACGCTCGGGACCAATCTCGTCGATACTCGCGAGGTCCCCATCGTCTGCTGCCAAGATCCCCTCAAGGGAGAGGAACCCATTGTGCACTAGGATGGGTGCGCACTCGTCGCCAATACCCGGAATCCGGGCCAGCGCATCGACTGCGTGCTGCACCTTGTCCTCGAACGCCTGCCGTTCGATCTGCTCGTGTCGGTTGATATCAATTTTCCAGCCCGTCAGCTTGGCGGCCAAGCGAGCGTTCTGCCCTTTGCGCCCGATGGCCAGCGAGAGCTGATCGTCGGCGGCCGTGACTTGCACGGCATGCTTCTCTTCATCCACCTGGACCCGGCTGAGTTTGGCGGGCTGCAGGGCATTCCCTACGAATGTCGCCACATCCCCATCCCAGCGGATGATGTCCACCTTTTCGCCACCCAGTTCGCGGACGACAGTCTTCACCCGGTTCCCGCGCAGACCGACGCAGGCTCCGACGGGATCGACTCGGGGCTCGGGCGAGTGGACGGCGATCTTGGTCCGGTAGCCCGCCTCGCGCGCCACCCCCTTCACCTGCACCAGCCCCTCGGCAATCTCGGACACTTCCCGTTCGAAGAGACGCCGCACCACATCAGGATGCGAACGCGAGATGTACAGGCTCGGGCCGGGGTGGTCGGCGTTGATCTCCACCAGCAGAGCGGTGATGTGCTCGCCGGGCATGTAGTCCTCGCCGGGGATTCGGTCGCTGTGCCGCAATACGCCCTCAGCGCGAGAGAAATCGACGTAGACGTCCCCATGCTCCAGACGTCGCACAACGCCGGTGATCAGCTGGTTCAGTTGGTCCCGGAAGTCCTCGCAGATGTTCTGCTTCTCCGCCTGGCGCAGGCGGTGCATGATCGCCTGTTTCGCGGTCTGGGCCGCGATGCGACCGAAGTCCTCGGGGGTCACTTCCCACTCGATCTGCTCGCCAAGCTCAACGTCGGGGAAACGCCTCTTGGCCTCGGCAAACAAGAGCTGCTCATGGGGGTTGTCGATCTCTTCCACGACGGTCAACTGCGCCCATGCTTGGATGTCGCCGGTGACTCGGTCAATGCGGACGCGCACGTCGTTGGTGGCATTCGCGGACTTGGCCGCGGCGGCAGTAAGAGACTCCTCGACGAGCAGAATCAGGGTCTCACGGTCAATGCCCCGTTCGTGCTCCAGGTATTCGAGGACAACCAGGAAATCACTGTTCATCGTGTTGCCTTCTCGGTTCCTTGCGATCGGCTTCTCTACGCGAGCGCCGCCGATAGTCATCCGCCGGGCCCTAAAAACAAAGAAGCGGGACAAGCCCACTTCAATCCCGCTAGAAACAGCCAGCGGTTATCGTTGTGAATCCAGACCTCTACAATATAGGGAAGGGAATACCATTCTGCAAGGGCACAGACAGGGAACAGGCGAGTGCAGAACAAGGGCTCCGGCCACAATGCTCTGCATCACATGCCATGGCGGCGGCCAGGTCGGTGCGCCGGCTAGTCCAACTCGGCCAGGCGAACCGAACGGCCCTCGGCGGCGGACAGATCTGCCGCGTAGATCACCCGGTGTGTCTCGTAGGCGGTGTCGAAGTCGGTCAAGGGCATCACGCCACCAGTGGCGATACTATCCACAAAGGCCTGGATTTGCGGCAGATAGGGGTGATCGGTCACTTCGCCGGAATCGACCATCGCTGTTTCCAGGGTGCTCCACTTCTCCTTGATCGTCCCCGGAATCATCTCGGAGTAGAACTTGTTGTCCAACATGGACCCCTTGCTGCCGACCAAATGCACATGGAAGTAGTAGGGCTGCAGGCAGTCGATGCAGGCCGCGGTCTTCCCAATCTTGCCATTCTTGAACTTGAGGATGGTGACGCTGGTGGGGTCGTACTCGTAGTCGGCGAAGTAGCCCGCTCCACTCTTGGACCCGTAGCTGGTGACTTCCTCGACCTCGTCGCCCATGGCCATCAGCAGGGCGTCCAGCGCATGGCAACCCGCGCTCAGCAGAGCGCTGCCGCCGCAGTCCTTGCGCACGTTCCACTCGATCTGCCCATACCAGGGGCCGATGCCATGGTAGTAGTCGATCTCGCCGTAGTGGAGATCCCCGAACATCCCCTGGTCGATCAGGGACTTCATCATCGTGAACTGCTTGCTGAAGCGGCACTCGAAGCCCACGCACGCCTTCACGCCAGTCTTGTGAATCACCTCACGCATCGCCTTGGCATCCGCATAGTTGACGGCCAGGGGCTTCTCAATGTAGAGGTGTTTGCCGGCCTCGGCGGCGGCAATGGCCTGCGCGGGATGGAACTTGTTGGGCGTGCAGATGGTGATGACGTCCAACTCGGGGTCGGCGATCATCTCGGAGTAGTCGTGGTAGACCTTGGCCTCGACGCCGTACTGGGCAGCGACGTCCGCCGCACTGAGGGGGCGCCTCGTGCACACCGCCGCAACCCGGGCGCCATTGACGGCCGCCAAGGCTTCGATGTGGGCGCCTGCCACCCAACCCAATCCCACGATGCCGACCTGTAGTTCCTTCATTACTGCCTCTCCTTGCTTGCTGTGCAAATGCCGCACAAGAACTCTGTTGTCCACCGGACCGTACGCAGGTCGCGGAAGGGATATTCCGAACCCAGAACCAATCGATCAACGCCATGCTGTCGGCAGATCGACGGCAGCGCAGCGGTGTTGTCGCTCAAACGCGAAATCTCGAACGCGATGTCCTGCCGGTCGTTCCCAGCAAGCGCCGCCGACACCAGTGGCAAGGCAGCCCCCTGGAACACGTACTGGCTCGGCGGGGCATCAACAAGAAACGCCAGCAGTTCGGCCGCCGTCGTCTGGTGCGGGGACGAGCCGCGCAGGCGCAGCCGCCAGTCTTCCGTGCAGAGGTTCACCCACAGGGGCAGTCCCGCCTCGGCACAGGCCCGCCAGAATTCGGTCAGGGCGGGGTCGTCCAGCCGCCAATCGTGGAAGTAGGGATGCACGACCGCCCCAGCGAAGCGTTCGGCCACATGCGCCACCTGCACGCGCCAGTTGGGCGCAAAGGGGGTAAGCGTGGCCAGTGGCCGAACACGGTCCAGGCCCGCTGCGGTTGCCGCGAACCGGTCGTTGGCCGCCATCGTGTCGTATGCGAAGATGCCATCGGCATCGGCCACGTAGGCATAGGCGCAGCCAACTGCGGCCAACTCCACGTCCAACTCCACGGGGTTGGTGCCTGGCAAGTCGGTTCTGAACGGCCAACGGCCCGAGTAGCAGAAGTGATCGACCGCAAGGTCGGGAATCGGCAATACCTCAGCAGGAACAGGCAGTGCAGCGAATGCCTTCCGGGCTCGCGCCAGGGCTGCCTCGTCCAGTTGCAGCAACTCCGCCGCATTGCGCCAGAGCACGCGTTCCCTCACATCCGTGGGCACATCGGCGAACTCCACCTTGGCTATCTGGGAGGCGAAGCTGCGACCCAGCGCATCGCTCCCGTAGAGAACCCGTTCGGGTCCCAATTCGGCCACGAGATCCTCCACCATGCCCCGTTGCGGGTAGCCGCCGCAGATGTCCACCCAGACATTGGGGAGATCCGCATACAATCCCCTCGCCTGCCGCCAGTTGGCCCCGGCATGGGCAGCGACAAAGCGAGTGTTGGGGTGCCGCCGGGCCAGGCTGGCGAACGCGGCAGAATCGAACTCGCCGGGCAAGTTGTCGTCCGTCCGGTTCCACGTATGGATCAGCACGGGAAGATCCTCCTGGCTGGCCGCCTCGGCCACGGCATCGCAAGCATGGGACGAGCCAGCGGGATCGCGCAGCGCCGTCCACAACTTGATTCCCGCGATCCCCTGGGTCAGGCACAGCGCCAGTTCCGCGCGCCAGTTGGGCAACTGGGGATTCAGATAGCAGAACCAGAGCACATGGCCAGGGGCTGAGGCCGCGAATTCGCGGGACAGCTCGTTGGCTTCGCGCACGACCTCGGCGGTCGGGTAGCTGGGCCAGCCTCGAAGCCCCAGGCAAGAGACAACGTTCAACACCACGCCATTGCGACGGTCTTCCGCCAACATGGACGGGAATGTGGCGCGGTTGGCAATATGGGTGTGGATGTCGATGATCATCGGAATCAGCACATCTCCTGGCTAGCAGACCCAGCAGCAGCCCGCATGGTACCGGAACCTTAGCGGCGAAGGGGTGGCCCTGCAAATCGCGCCGAGCACAGGACAGCGGACACAGTCTGCAAAACGTTGACAGGACAGCCATTGCCACGTACTGTCAAGCATCCCCTATGTCATTGCCGCCCACGGCCCCCCGCAACGGAGCACTCCCCCATGAAGCGTCTTGCCGCACTCATCCTCCTGACGGCTTTCCTGCTGCATGCCCAGGCCCCGCCTCCCGAGAAGCCTCTGCCGAGCTGCTTCCCGGCCGACACCATGCTGGTGGCGCGCTTCGATGTCGCGCAAATGCTCGACCAACGCGTCTTCCAGGACTTCATGACGGCGAAGCTTGGCGGCATGGATGCCTTCTTCCTGCAGTTCCAGACCTGGACCGGAATCGACCTTGGGACCATCAAGACCGGTTGGCTGGGACTGGTCAAGGAGGACCACGTGGTGATTGTCCTCAAGGGGGCCTTCGACGTGCAAACAGTCCAGTCCACGGTGCTGAACATCGATACGGCCCAGGTGGTCCGCCGCCCAGGCGTCCCCTTCGCCGTGATGCTGCCCGAAAACAAGAAGCCTGGCGATTTCAACATGGCTGCGCTCCTGGACAAGGAGACCCTGGTCTTTGGCAGACCCGACCTCGTGGACGGCTTCCTCGCCGCGCTCAAGGGCAAGGGCAAGGGGCTACCCCCCCCCGCCGTCGCTCTGACCATCCCCATGCTCAAGAGCGAGTCGCTGGTCTCGGCTGCCCTGATCAGCCTGCCTGAGGCGGAACTGCGCAAAAACCCGTTGATGCGACTTTTTACTCACGGCCAGATCACAGCCGATTTGTCGGAGGAGGATCTGGAACTGACCCTTGAAGTGGGCCTGAAGAAGCCAGAGATGCGCGAACCTGCCACGAAGGCCATCGAGGGCATTCGCGACCTCTACGGCATGCTCGACGACGACCTGCGCCAGATCCCCCGTCTCGCGGAAATCGCGCTGGAGGGAATCAGCGTGAGACCCGACAAGAAGCGTCTCTTGCTGGACCTCACACTGTCGCGCGAGATGGTCGAGGGCCTGCTCCGCGAGAAGCTCGGCCTGCAGTAAGTCGCGCGCCGGACTCTATGGCTCGACGTTCTCGGCGTGGTGTGCCAGGGCGCGAGCCATGTAGTCGTCCAGCAGCTCGATCTCAAACTCTGCGACCAAGTCGTCGATGCTCTTGTCCTCAAGCCAGGACGTCAGCAGCACGCAGCCCAGATGGCCCGGGTCCTTGATCTCGACTCCGCGACCGTACTTCGCCTTCATGGCCCGGAACTTGCCGCCGTTGTAGTCCAGATGGGCGAGCTTGCAGTCCAGGTTCACCGTCGTGGTGAGCCGGTGGTGGTAGTTGGTGCTGGTCGCAATCTGCTCGCCGAGAGGATCGATGACTGTGCACTGGTCGTTGCAGATGGAACCAACGAAGTGCGCCCGGCAATTGTAGGCCCAGTAGTTCTGCATGAGCCCGCCGTGGTACATGGAGCAGAAGACGATCAGGTCGGGCTGGCTGGCAGCGTACTTCTCGCGGATGGGAGCGAAGTTCAGATCAAAGCAGATGGCGCAGCCCACGGTACCGAAGTCACACTCGATGACCGGGGCGTCCTTGCCACAGAGAATCCCGCCCTTGGTGGTCTCTTCCACGACCACGTGATTCTTGTTGTAGATGCCAGCCACCTGGCCTTGGCGGTCGATGATCTGCGTCGAGTTTCGCCGGGTGCCGTCCGGCATATCGCGTGATGCCGAATACGCCATATAGCAGGAGTTCTCGGCCGCGACCTCCGCAAAGAAGTCCCGCACCCGATCACCCCGGTAACTGTAGTACTCCAGACGCCGCTCGATAGGCATCGCCGGATACCGGTCGCACGCCTCCGGAACCACGATCAAGTCGGGACGGTCAGGCAGGACCTGAGCGAAATGCCCACGCCAATAGGCGATCATCTGCTCGACAGCTTGGTCGAAGGGAGTGTCCGCATTCCCCGCCATGGGGGCGGGGCCGAGAGAACTGATGGTAACGGGTCGGGACATGGCACACCTCCGGGTTTCGCCTGGCCTGCCGCCCAACTGGCGGAAGGCAATGGCGCACCGTAGGCGTCACCAACCCCGAGCGCAACCCGGCACAACTACCGAATCGCGCAATTCTCTTGCTCGGGAACCTGGGGGCTAGCGCCGTCCGCGTCCGCCAGGTCGGGACCGTCCGCCGCCGGAACGTGACCTGCCGCCGCCACCACCGCTGCGGTTGGGGCGTCCGGAAGGTCTGGAGTTGCGCCGGGGATGGGGCAGTTCGCCATGGTCACCCTTGGGAGCGGGCGGCATTTCCACCATCTCTGCCTCGGGGACGCGAGTGGGCAATGGCCGACCGATGTACTCCTCGATCTCGGGGATCACGAACGCGCAATCCGAACCCGCGAAGCTCACCGCCTTGCCAGCATTGCCGGCGCGACCCGTGCGGCCGATCCGATGCACGTAGTCCTCCGCCTCGAATGGGAAGTCGTAGTTCACCACATGTGAGATGTCGTCCACATGGATGCCGCGACCGGCTACATCCGTCGCCACCACGACAGGGATATCCCCTTTGCGGAATGCCTCAAGGACGCGCAGGCGCTTCTTCTGCGGCACATCGCCGCTGAGCATCTCGCAATGCACGCCGTAGCGGTGAAGGTTGTGATACAGCCGTTCCACGTCCCGCCGCTGGTTCCGGAAGATCAGGATTCGGCTCCAGGTCTCGTTCTTGATCAGATGGAGCAACACCGCGAGCTTCTCGCGCGACGAGACTGCGTAGACGATTTCCTCAATGCTCTCCGCAACCATGTGCTCGGGGTCGGTCTCCATGATCACCGGGTTGGGTCGCATCCAGGCCTGCGCCAAGTCCATGATCCCGCGATCAAGGGTGGCGCTGAACAGCAGGGTCTGCCGGTTGGCCGGGGCGCAAAGGCGGGCGATGATGCGGCGCACGTCGGGGATGAACCCCATATCCAGCATGCGGTCCGCCTCGTCGATGACCATCACCTTCACCTTGGACAGGTCGATGGCTCGCTGTTGGACATAGTCCAGCAAGCGGCCCGGTGTGGCCGCGACCAGGTCGACACCAGCCGCGATTCGGTCGCGCTGCCGGTCGTAGTTCATGCCTCCGTAGACGGCCAGCGTGCTGAGCCCGCAGTACTTGCCAATCTCCGCCGCATCGTGCTCGATCTGGATGGCCAGTTCGCGAGTTGGCGCAATACACAGGGCGAAGGGCTGGTGGGGAGCCCGCTCGGGGTTCTCGGCCAGCAACCGGTTGAAAATAGCGATAAGGAACGCGGCGGTCTTGCCCGTTCCCGTCTGCGCCCGCCCGGCGACATCCTTGCCTGCCAGCGTATCCGGCAATGCCATGCCTTGGATGGGCGTGCACTTTGTGAAACCCATATCGACCAGAAGGGCCTTGAGAATCCGCGGATGGATCGTCATATCCTGGAAGAAGACATCGCCTTCCTCGCGCGCCGGGGCAGCCGGGGCTTCCCAGTCCTCGAAGGGCGGGAACTCCAACTGACGGGGGACCGCGTTGGCCAGGGACTCCTGCTGCGCCGCCACTTCGCTAAGCGAGCGCCGCGGTTCACGGTCGCCGCCTTGTCGCCGGGAGTCGGGACGCCCCGAGCCCTGCCGCCGTTCGCCGCCGCTACGCCGCGAGTCAGAGCCGCCGCTACGCCGCGAGTCAGAGCCGCCGGAACGCTCTCCTTGCTCGCCATCCCGGCGATTCCCGCTGGGCTTCTTCGGCGAACTGGGCTTGGACCGGTCGTCTCTCTTGGCCTCGCCACCAGATCCGCGCGGCTCGGATCCCGAGTCCACCGGCTTCTTCCTCTTCGGTGGCCCGGACGCCCTCTTGGCATCGGTATCGGCTGACGGGGATTTCTTGGCGGGGGAGGCGGGGGCGGGAACGCTCTCGGCGGACTTGTCAGTCCAGAGGCGCCGCAACTTGGCGAAAAGACCAGATTTCAAAAGCACTGTCCTTTATGGCCCGCATCGGGAGATGCAGCCAACATCAACATTCATCGCAGAAAAGCGGGTATCAGAGTGATGTCACGCCCAGCAATGCAAAGATCGTTACAGTAGTGCCCTGCGGCGCATATACCACCCTCAACCCAAGGCAACGTCAAGAGTCATCATCACGGCGAACCCCAACATTCCGCCCATGGTGGCGAAGTCCGTGTTCCCTCCCTGCTGCGATTCCGGGATGAGTTCCTCGATCACGACAAAGATCATCGCGCCCGCCGCGAAGGCCAGCGCGTACGGCAGAATCGGCCGGCAGAGGACGACCGCAGCGGCACCGATCACGCCGGCGATGGGCTCGACCATGCCGGACAGTTGCCCGTACCAGAAGGCTCGCAGTCGGCTGAAGCCCTCCCGCCGCAATGGCACCGAGACCGCCGCCCCCTCCGGGAAGTTCTGAATGCCAATCCCGATGGCCAGCGCCACCGCCGCCCCAAGCGTAAACCCTTCGTAGCCGACGGCGACGGCACCAAACGCGACCCCGACGGCCAGGCCCTCTGGGATGTTGTGCAGCGTAATGGCGGTCACCAACAGCACGCTGCGCCGCCAAGAGGTCTTCATTCCCTCGGGCTCATCCGAGAACAGGTGTATGTGCGGCAGATAGGCATCCACCAGGCGGAGGAACGCGCCGCCACCCAGGAAGCCGATCAGGGCCGGCAGCCAGATTGGCACGGGACCTCCTTCCGAGAGCTCGATCGCAGGTGCCAGCAGGGACCAGTAGCTGGCGGCAATCATCACGCCGGCCGCGAACCCCAGCATCCCATCCAGGAACTTCCGGTTGATCGTGCGGAAGAAGAAGACCAGCGCGGCACCCAATGCCGTCACCCCCCAGGTGAACAGAGTTCCGCACAGAGCCTGCACGACTGGCGAAAGTCCTTTGAACCATTCCACGATGACATCCATGCTCGTCGTGCCTCCGGTACCTGTTCTCGTGTATCCCGCCTCTTTCAGGCCCTGACGAGGCCCAGAGGGTTGCTAGTTAGTGTGCATGATAGCCTGGGAGTTTCAGCGCCCGAACGGGGACTTGCCTGCGGATTCCCTCCTTCCCTTTCGCCAAGCGGTTGACCGCAGCGGCGAATGGTGGTAAGATCACTCGGCTTCTGACAGCGGCACATTAGGGCACCCAGAGCATGGCTTCCGGCCAAGCGAAAACCAGAGATCTGACCACGCACCAGGGCATCGGGTTGCCGGAAGGCGATGCCCGGACCTTCCTCGACGCGACCAGCGACGGGGTCTGGGAAGACGACCTCCAGCAGGGGATCTCGCATCTGAGCGAGAGCTGGCTCCAGTCTCTTGGCTACACTACCGGCGACTTCCCGCAACCCGGCACGCCAAGCGCCTGGTTCTCCGTGGTGCACCCCGATGATCTGGCCGTCACCAGGGCAGCCTATGAGCGGCATCTGTCTGGGGAAACGCCCCACTACCGGCAAGAACTGCGTCTGCGGGCCGCGAATGGTTCCTGGCGCTGGATGCTGAGCCGGGGGCGAGTTGTCGAGTACGCCCCGGATGGCAGACCGCTTCGCGTCCTTGGCACACACATCGATATCAGCGAACAGAAGGAACTTGCCGAGCAACTGGTCGCCAGCCGCCTTCGCAACGAACTGCTCCTAAAAGCGGTCCCTGATCTTCTCTTCGTGCAGGATTACGACGGCAACATCATTGACTGCTCGGCCCCCCGCCCGGAGCATCTTGTAGCGCCCGCCGAACAGCTTCTCGGCAGGAACGTCCGGGAAGTCCTGCCACTGGAACTCGCCGACAGTCTTCTGGCCTGCATTCGGCGGGCCATTGACAAGCAGGAGATGCAGACCTTCACCTACAGCCGCCGAACCGATGACAGCGATCTCCATTTCGAGGCCCGGGTGACTCCCCATGGCCTGGGCCTGGCCTGCTGCATAGTTCGCGACATCACCGCGCCACGGCTCATGGCTCAACGCCTCGCGGAAGCCCAGGCCAACTACGAGCGACTGGTCCGGTCACTACCTGTCGGAGTGTTCAGTTTCCGGCTCGGGCAGGATGGCGACATCCGCAGTGCATTCATCTCCCCTCGCCTGGAGGAGGTCGTCTGCCAACCTGCAGAGTTGCTGGCCTGCGGCGCGGACGGATTCCACCAGTTCATCCACCCAGACGACCTCGGTCGCGCCTACGACATTGTCACGACTCTCCTCGAGGAGGATGCCCGGGTACAGGAGGAGATTCGCTGCGTGGGCCGGGATGGACAGGTCATCTGGGTTGGTCTGGAAATCCAGTCCACTCGCGCACCCGGGACTGAACTGCTCATCCACGGAACCGCTTCGGACATCTCAGCTCAGAAACGCTCGGAGGAAGAGCACCGGCAGTTGCAGGTGCGCCTGCAACGATCCGAACGCATGCGTTCCCTTGGACAGCTCGCCGGAGGGGTTGCCCATGAGTTCAACAACCAGTTGGCCAATGTCCTCTTCTTCGTGGACAGCCTCAAGAAGGACAGATTGAGCCGGGAGCAACTGAGCCGGTACGCGGACATGCTGCACACCGGCGCGAGGCGGACAGCGGACTTGACGCAGAAACTCCTGGACTTCTCGCGTCACGGCTCACCCAAGCGCGAGGTCTTTGACCTGCATCACGTCCTCCGCGAGTCTCTGGCGATGCTGGATCCCACTCTCGGCAGCCGTATCCGGGTCCTGAGAATGCTGCAGGCAGATTGCTCGATGGTCCTGGGCGACCCCTCACAGATCAGCAGTTCGCTGCTCAACCTTGCCCTCAACGCTCGCGATGCCATGTCCGGGCACGGGGCCATCACCGTTGCCACCGAGTGCCTTTACCTCGATGCGGTACAGTGCCTGCAGTTGCTCCACGAGGGCGAGCTTTCTCCGGGCACCTACATCCGCCTCTCGGTGAGCGATACGGGTACCGGGATGGATGCGAAGACCCGGGAGCGCATCTTTGAACCGTTCTTCACCACCAAGCCCATGGGCAAGGGAACGGGGCTTGGCTTGGCTGCCGTCTACGGCACGGTGAACGACCACACGGGAGCCATCGAGGTGGAGAGCCGGCCTGGTCACGGGACCACATTCAACATCTTCCTCCCGGTCTGCACGGCCCCGGCCAAGGCCACCGCGCTGCCTCCTCCCGAGCCGATCCGCGGCACGGGGCATCTTCTGCTGGTGGATGACGAGACGCTGCTCCGCATTCTGCTCCGGGACATGCTTCGGGATCTCGGCTACCGAGTCACCGACTGCGAGACTGGCAGGGATGCGGTTCGCGTGCTCACACAGTCGCCTGACACGGTGGACGTCGCGATCCTGGACGTGGCCATGCCTGGCATGGGTGGGCTTGACACCTACCGCGCGCTCCGCCAGATCCGGCCCGATCTGCCCGCGCTGGCCATCTCCGGGTTCGGCAACCACCCGGATGTGCACACCATGTTGCGGGAGGGTGCCAGCGGGCTAATTCCCAAGCCCGTGGATATGTCCCAACTCAGCCGCAAACTGGCGGAACTGCTTGGCATCGATACGGAATGCAGCTAGGCGATAGCGGACCTCCCCTGCCCCCTACTTCTTCGCCTTCAGCTTGCGCAACCAGCCACGGCCATGGTGCTTCTCCAGAGAGGCACGCACACGCGGGGCCAATGCCTTGACAGAGTGCGACGTCACATGGCCATCCGCATACGCCACATTGACCATGTTGTCCATCAGCAGCCCAGGACGCGTGATCATGATGGGCTCCTGACTGGAGGACCTGATCCTGTTGAGATTGACACCAGGCTTCAGGTAGATGTAGTCGCAGTCCCCACGGGCCACCGCCCCTGCACTCTTCGGCGGAGACCGTCGGGATGCTGGGCAACGGAATACGGCCCCACTACTCCCCACGTACGTCCAGATCGCCCCGAGATCCTTGGGGAAGCTGCCATTGTTGTCGTCTGCGAACATTATCATGCCAAGCGAGAGCTGCTTTAGGTTGCCCAGATCACTGACCAACCGGGCTTTGCCCCGCGCCTTGCGCAGCGCATCGACCATTCCGCCTGGGTACAGTTCGCTGACAACTTCCGCGGGTGGCGTGGCGAGGGTCGCCTCGAAGATGCCGTTCTCAGCATGGACCGCGAGGCCCATCACCATGGCTTCGCGCGCCGCCTTCTTCTTCTTGAGGAGCTCGGCCATCGGCCCCGCCTGTTTGCCCATGGCAACGAGTTGACTCCCGATGTTGTAGTAGAGGCGGACGGCGGTCTTCTCCGGCAGGCGCTTGGCCACAGACTTGTAGCCTGCCGTCTTGCCCACCACCTTCCCGGCGGCTTGGGACTCCACCACCTTCTTCACCCCATCCGGCCCCCCAACGCCGAAGCAGATCACATCATCGATCATCGCATAGGAGAGGAATCCCCCGAGCGTCTCGATTGTCTTCCCCTTCACGGTGGTGGGCTGAGATGGCGCACCCATCTTCTTCGCGAGCCCCTCGAGAATGCCTTTGGCCTTCCCTTTGTCCGTTACCCGGGCAAGCACCGCAAAAGTCGGTCTGTTCGCCTTGCCCCCCACACAGACCCCGAGATCCGCCAGGATGGCGAACACATCCTTGGGCCCCACTCCCAGGTTCTGCTCCATGCCATCGATGCCTTGACGGTACTGGTTCTGGCCTCTCGCTCCACCAGTGGTCTGCGCCACCTCACTCAGGTACGTGTCGAGACGCCCCCAGAGAGCTGCACCATCTTCGATCGAGATGGACGCGACGACCCAGGAATCGTCTGGGGCAATCGTGGCAAAGCTCCGGTCTGTGGCTGCCAGGCTGAAGGTCTTCGCCAACTTGCCTGCTTTCTTCAAGCCCAGGCGCAGCAAGGTCTTCCCCTTCGCTGCATCACCAGCCATCCAGAGCCCTTCGGCTTGATCCAGCCCCGATGCACTCAGCGCCTTCCTGGCCTCTGTCTGCTCATCCTTCGGCACCAGGTCAAGCACCTCGTCCAGAAGGCTGGAGCCCAACCATGCGCACGTCCCGAACGTGCCGGTGTCCTTGGTTAGCCGACGATACGCCTTGCTCTTCGCCAGGGACTCCTTGCTGCCGTCGCGCAGCATGTCCAGACCTCCCTCCAGCGTCTTCCGGTCCATGGAGAACAGCAGGCGGGTCTTGAACTTGGCAATGCATGGCGTGACTCCGTCCATCTCCTCAGCCAGCTTCTTGGTCAATTCCTGAACCGCGGCTCCCTTGTGTTTGCTCTTCTCCGAGAACACCTTCCCCAGCTTCTTCATCGCTTTGCTGGTGGCTTCCTGGGAGGGCAGGTCCAGCATCAGGACCAACTCTGGCACAGGCTGGCCTGCGTGGATGCCCACTCCCTGGAAGACGAGATCCGCGGACTTCACAGCAGCCAACCACTTGAAGAGCTTGCCTGCCGTCTTGTCATTCGCTTTCTCACCCATGTACTTGTCCAGGAACGCGACAAAGTCGGGCTGTTCGCCAAAGAGGTCGAAGAGCTCCTCCATCGATTCCTTGCCACCTAGTCCAGTCGCCAAGCTATCCACGTCCTGGATGCTCACCCAGGCCTGAGTATCCGCCGGCAGGCTACTGGCCAAGGCCGGTCCGCCGCCGCCGCCACCGAAATGCTGGCCCCCGAAATGTACCCCCAGAAACACCAGCCCGGCCACGACAGCCAGGATCAGGATAGTCTTGAGCATCTTCATTGGTCTTTGCCCCTCGTTCTGGAAGTGTCGGCCCAGCAATGAGCTCTGTGGTGGTGGACGCGGGAAGGATCTCCAATCCCCAGGAATGTACCCTGAGTGCCGGTCCCGTGCCAACGTGCTGGTAGCCTGGGCGCGCGTGAGTGGTCCAGGCCATGCCTCCTGCGGCGGAACGGGTGAAGCCAAGCTGCGCTCCGTGGGATGCAGGGAACAGGTCTCTCCAACCACACCGCCAGAACACCGCGTTCTCAGCTCTCTCTTCAGCTTCCATCCTGACCGCTATCTGACCGACGTGCCGAAGTTGGCCTCTGCTCCCAGCTTCTTTCTCCAAGCCTCGTGCGCGTCGGCCTCGGCCTTGGTCACCAGCTTCATTCTCACGTTGTCGAAGTAGAAGTCCCCCGGCGGCCAGAAGGCGTACAGCTCCAGCAGGACCACCTCGATATGGCGCGCCGCCTCGAAGTGGAGGACCGTCCTGAAATGCCGCCACTCCTCCCGGTTCGAAATCCGCGCCACCAACCGGCGCCGGTAGCACTGAATGTAGTCGCCGGGATGGGCATCGCGTTTCTCCTCGCCGCTCGTCCCCATCGCCATGAGCGAGTAAGACGGTCCCGGTTTGAAGGGCTTGAAGAACATCTTTTTGCCCATCTTGTGCAGATCCTGCGGCCCGCATTTCCAGAAGCCCTTGATGAACATGAACGGTTCACCCTTGCCCCGGACATCGAACTCGACCAAGTAGTAGCCGTCCGGCTCCACGGGAATGGGGCGGCTGTAGACCGCGACGCCAGCCGTGCCGCCGACCGTGTTGTAACGGGTGCCGGTGGTCGGCGTTTTGACCATGGGTGTGTCCGGGTGCTTGCGGTGTTCTTCCCACTCGCTGCGGTACACGTCCGTATCCATACGGATGCACATGCCCTTCACACCGGATTTCTCCCAATAGACCGTGAGATTGTCCGGCTTGGTCCAGCCTGCTGGCGCCTTGTCCTTGCCTTTCTCAAAGTCGGAGTTGAACACAAGGTTCCCATCGGCCGCGCGCCAAGCCTTGCCGGACTCGCGGGCCACGCGTGTGGTACGGGCCTTCTCGTAGAGCTGCATGGCCAACGCATCCCCTCCCCGGCCTGGCTCGGCCAGAGCCCGGGCAAAGGCACTTTCGGCTCCCGCGTAGTTGCCTGCCTGGAAGAGTTTCCTGCCCTGAGCCAGGGCTTCGGCATAGGTCTGCTGCCGCTTCTCCTCGGTCGCTTCGGCATAGGCCTTCGCCAGAATCGCGCTGCCATCGCGCCAGGCCTCGGTCGCTCTGCGCCACTCGCGCTTGCCGAGGAGAAGCTTGGCTGCTTGGCCCTTCTTCTCGGCCTCGGCAAGAGCCGTTGGCTTCGCCTTGATCGCCGCCTCGCGCACATCCTGGAGTTGACGCGCATACGCGTCTCTCGCACTCTCCGCTGCCTGTCGTCCCTCCGACTCCCTCTCCGCTTCCACAAAGGCACCCTCGGCCTGTTGCCACAGGGCCACAGCCTTGGGGAAACCGCCCTTCTCGAAGGCTGCGAGGCCCTCGTCATTCAGCCGTACAGCGCCCTGCCAGGTCGCGGTTGCGAATTCAGCCGCATTGGCTGCCGACGCCGCCTGTCGCGCAGTCATGGCCCGGCTCTGCGCCGTCTCGGCGGAGTCCCGAGCCATATCCGCTTTGTGCAGGGCTTCGGCGATGGCGGCTACCTTCTCGAAGCTGGTCTTGGCGTCGGCGAACCGGCCGTCCTCCATTCCCCGGCGCGCTTTGTCCAGCGCCAGCTTGGCCTCTGTCAGCTTGTCTCCCACCCCTTGCCCCGAAGGCAGATCCCGCACCAGGGCCCAGGCCTCCTCCGCCCGGTTTTTCGTGGCACCAACCCGAGCCAGTCCCTCGGCGGCCTGAATATCACGCAGCAGCCGGGTGGCCCGGGCGTTGCCGGGAGCCTTCTGCAACACGCGCCCCACCACAGCCCGCGCCTTGGCGAACTCCATGCGGGCCATGGCTGTCTCGGCTGCGAGGAGGAATGTGGCCGCCTGCTGGTCCTGTCTGGCCGCCGCCTCTTCGGTCGCCGCCTTGGCCACCTCTTCGATCGTCGGTCGGCTCCGGGTATGCAGCAGCATGGCTGCCGGAATCACTGCTGCCAGGACCACGGCAGCGGCGGCGACCATCAGCCATTTGCCGCGATGGGAAGGTTTGCCGGCGGTCATCAGGCCGTCGTAGATCGCTCGATCATCGGGCAGGGCGCCAACCGTAGCGCCCCGACACGCCCCAACCAGCCGGTCCCAGGCACGCGGGGCACCCGACGCTGACGGTGGCTCGTCGCCGGCTGGACATCCGGTCAGCGCCACATGCAGGAACTCGCCAAATCCACGGGTATCCGCCACCACCCCGGACGGACCGCCGGGTTCCTCGCCCGCCAGGATCTGGCGTAGCCCCGGAGCCAGCAGCTTCACCCGATGCTGGGGAGTCAACAACGCATCCTCAAGGAACGCGCCTCCCCAGCCAAGCCCCTCGTCCCGGAAGCCATGGGCCGCCCTCAATCCCTCCCAAAGCTGCCGACCACGCAGGCGTACCGTATCCTCCGGCAGGCACCCCCCGTGGTTGCGCAGTTCATCGGCGATGCTCAACGCCCGGCCCCGGGGCCCCTCAACGTGCTCCTGCGCGAGGAACACGCGTCCGGAATCCCGGCCTGCCTCAAACACGCGAGCCAGGTGCGGATGTTCCAGACCGGCCAGTTCCTTGGCCTTGAGCAGGAAACGCCGCACGCGCTCCTCGGGGAGTCCATCGTGCAGGATCTTCAGCGCGACCACGCGCCGCGTGGTCGAGGCGCGGGCCAGGTATACGTCCCAGAACCGGCCCTCGGCCAGTCGACGCACCACGCGGTATCCGCCAAGGAACACACCCTCGGCCAACGGTTCTAGGGGAGAGGAAGCCATGGAATTCTCACTCGGTGGGCATGAAGCCCTTGATGGAATGACGGTTCTTCTTCACCTCGTCGAACTCGGCCTTGTCCACCGAGCGCAGTCGCAGGTTGTCGAAGCGGTACACGCCCAGGGGCCACATGGCATAGGCCTTGAGAAGCAGGACGTCGGGACGGAATCTCTTCTCCTTGGGCATCTCGAACGCCATCTGGTAGTGCTCCCAGATGTTCGGCCCCTTGTTCCGGCAGACCAAGCTGTGCCGGTAGACCATCAGGTAGTCCCCGAGCCGGGCCCGGCGGCGCTGGTCGTCGCTGCCGAACTGCTCGGAGAAAGCCGGACCGCCCTGGTGCGGCACGTGGAACCATGAACTGCGCCCGGCATCCCTCTTCGGGTCGAACTTCTGGAAGCCGCGCACGAACACCTGCGGATAGAACAACGGCGTGGACTTCGCTGGGCCAAGGCAATCCACCTCGACCACGAAGTACTCGTCGCCAGGCGCCACGGGGATGGGCGTGGCAAAGGCCCAGACCCCCTCATGCGCCCCCACCGTCGCGTACTGCCCGCCCTTCGAACGCTTGAAGTTCTCCCCGGCGTTGGCATCCACCACCCCCTCGGTCAAGGTCGCATTCTTGCCCAGCTTCTCGGCTTGGCCAATCTCTTTGAGGTAGCGCGCCTTGTCGACTTGCAGGACGCCGGTATCGAACGCCAGACAGCGCCCCGGCTTGCCCTTGGTCGACCACTTTGCCGTGAGCCCATCCAGCGTGCTCCACCCCTCTGGCTGCCCTCCCCTGCCCTTCTCCAGATCCCCGTTCATTGCCAACTCGCCGTGGCTGCGCTCGCCCTTGGCGGCCGCGATGGTAGGCGCTTGGTCGCCCGCCTTCTTGGCGGCTTCCTTCAGGGCCAAGTCCAACTCGAGGGCGGCCTTCTGCCAGGACTCCGCCGATTCCTCGAACTGCTCCTTCCTGCACAGATCACCCGCCCGTGCCGCCAGACGCGTCACCCGGTCGCGCTGGGCCTTGGGAACTGCCGCCAGCAAGTCCTCGTCCGCGTAGTCGTTTTCCAAATCGTAGCCCTTCTTCGCCAGCTCCACCTGAGCCAGCCCTGTGGCCCGTCGAGCCGCGTTCTTCAGCGCCACGAGCGCTTCCTGCCGAGCCTGCCTAGCCGCCGGGAAATCGGCGGCCTGCATGGCGATCTTTCCTGCCTCGCGCTGCTTCAAACCAAATTCCCAGTCCGCCTTGGCGTACTTCGCCGCCTCTTCGTCCTGAGCCCTATCGTAGGCATCCTCCACTTCGTCCTTCAGCTTGAGCGCCGCCTTGCGTGTGTCATCCAGCGCCAGCAAGGCCTCGGCGGCCTTGACAAAGCTCCGGTAGCGCTTCTCGGCGGTGTCGAAATCCATCCCGGAGAATGCGCTGCCCGCACTCTTGTACTGCGTGCCCAGTTGGGCCAACTGGGGCGCAAAGGACGGGACGGCATCCAGTTGGCGAGCCCTGCCCCAGGCACGGTCTGCCTTGTCCTTGACCACCCCCACCTTGGCCATTCCCGCTTCCGTGTCCAGGTCGCCCACCAGCTTCAACGCCCGTGAGTTAGCGGGATCATCGGCCAACACCTTCTTCAGAAAGCTCCTCGCCAGATCGGGTTTGGCCTTCGCCCAGGCCTGCTCCGCCGCCGCCAGGTTCTGGTTGATCTTCGCGCTATCCACTGCCTTCTTCGGGGAGGTCTCTGCCTGCTCCCCCGCCACCTGTTCCTTGCCCTTGGGACCACGGCTCTTCACAACGACCGCAAAACCAATGCCAACTGCCGCCGCCACCACCACCAGGATCGCCAGCAGCGCCCCCATCCCCATGCGACCCCGTTTCTGTTCGGCTTGGTCCATGGCCGCCAGAACATCCCGTGCTTCGGCATAGCCCGCAGGCGTACCCGCACCCGCGCAGCCAGCGACCCGTGCCTGCCAGCGGCCCTTGCCACCAGTGACAGCGGCCATCACCCGCCCCAATGCCTGGAGATCCCCCGCCACGGTGGCTTCACCAGCCAGAGCCGAGAACCCGAAGTCCAGAATCCGTGGATGCCCCTGTTTGGTCATCGCGATGGCCTGTGGTGTCAGGGAGCCGTGACAGATACCCGCGCCCTGATACGCGTGGGCATAGCCCAGCGCGGAGATGAGCGAGCGAAGCAAGGGATCCGCCGTGTCTTCGGACAGCGCCCCGCCTTTCTTGTCAAGCTCGTCGGCCAGCGTCACCTGGCCCCCGCCAATCCCTTCGACGAACTCCGCAGGGACGAGAGTCAGCCCCCGGTCCTGTTCCGGCATGTCGATCCGGGCAATGGCGGGATTCTCCATCCCGGCCAATGCCTCCAGATCCCCAAGCAACCCTTCGCGCCCGGACAACGCCGAATCCACGATCGTGAGCATGCAGTTCCGGCGGGTCTTGCTGCTACGCACCAGGTACTTCTCACCCAGGGCATTGCGCCCGATGGGCTCGATCACCCGATAGCTGCCGATGAATGCGCCCTGCGAAAGGGAGAAACCCTGGGAGCCACCCGCCATGATCGTCTCCGCCATGCTGAAGTGAGGAAAGGAAGTCGTGCGGAGTAATCTGCGTCCTCCTGCCCAAACCTCAAGCAGCTTCGGCGTTGACTTCGGCCAAGACGCTTCCATCTTACCCAACCAGGAGTCCCCATTCGGAGTGTTAACATGCCAAGCCTGAACCGCCGCGAGTTCCTCGCCACGGCCAGCGCCACCGCCCTCGCGACCACGGTCAGAGCAGCCGACGCGCCCCCGGTCAACGTGCTTTTCTTGATCACGGACCAGCAGAAATTCGATGTCTTGGGCTGTATGGGAAACCCCTTGGCCAAGACCCCGAACCTCGATCGTCTGGCTGCCCAAGGCGTGCTCTTCACGCAGGCCCATTCCACGGTGCCCTACTGCTCCCCGACGCGCACTGCGATCATCACTGGACGCTACCCCAGCACGCTGGGCATCTCGCGGAATGTGAAGGGCAAGGTGAAGGACAAGCCGGACCCCATCCGCCTGCGCGAGCCTCTGCAAACCTACATGCACACTCTCAAGGAACGCGGCTACGCCTGTCACCACCTCGGCAAGTGGCATCTCGGCAATCTCGGCGAACTCTCGTGCTTCGCGGACCCCAAGGGCGACGGCAAGAATGCCAAGACGCTCCTCCACACGCGCCGCAAGGACGCCGGGGAAGCGGCCTTCTCCCCCAAACGCGACGGGGAGACTCTCGCCGGTTTCACCTACATGACGCCAAATACCGCACGCTGCCACGAGATCTGGAAGGACGATCCCAAGCGCACCAAGCAGGATCTCAGCCTGATTGGCCGCCACCGCTTCGCTGCCAAGCACCAATACGAGTACGCCTTGGCCGACCAATGCATCGATCTCGTGCGCGCGCATCACCAGGCCAAGCGCCCCTTCGCCATCACCTACTCGGTCAGCCCCCCCCATGCCTATTGGGTCGCCCCGTCGCCCTACTACGATCAGTACGATCCCGCCGACTTCAAGCTCCCGCCCAACGCGGTCGACATGCCGGAAATCTACTCCGGGACGCAGGCCTACCGCCTGGCCAAGCTGTTTGGTGCCGAGGGCATGGCCGAGTATCTCCGCTGCTACTACGCGCAAGTCACCATGGTCGACGCCTACATGGGACGCATCCTCGACGAACTGGACACCCTAGGCATCGCCGAACGGACCCTGGTCGTCTTCACCAGCGACCACGGCGACATGAACGGCGGGCACGGGCTCATGGACAAGACCGTGGACACCTGCTACGAGGAGATCATCCGGGTGCCCCTCATCATGCGCCTCCCCGGCGTGACCAAACCCAGCGCCAAGACCGATGTGCAGGCAGACTCCACCGACCTGGCCCCCACCATCCTCGATCTGCTAGGCGCGAAGCCGCTGGCGCAATGCCATGGTCGCAGCCTCCGCCCCTTCCTGGAGGGAGCACCCGACGATGGGACGCCCGGCTTCGTGGAACGGGGCAACCCCGTGGGACCCAATTGCCGGCGCATGGTGCGGACCCAGGCATGGAAGCTCATCCTCGCGGCCAACGCCAACCATCAGCTCTTCCACTTGGCAGACGATCCCGGCGAGATGAGGAATCTCTATGCCATCCCGGAACACGCAGGCACTCTCGCCCGCCTGCGCTCCCTTCTCAAGGCACATATGGAACGCATCGGCGACCCTGCCCTCGAAGGCAAACTCAAGCCCCATCTGATATAAGATGAAGCAGACACGTCCCAACATTGTCCTCGTCCTCGCCGACCAGCTGCGCTACCAGTCCTGCGGCTATGCGGGCGATGCCTTCGCCCGGACACCCCATCTCGACGCCCTCGCCCAGCAGAGCGTCAGCTTCACCAATGCCGTCGTCTCCATGCCCGTCTGCGCCGCCACCCGCGCTTCGCTCTTCACCGGCAAGTACGTCACCTCCACCGGCATGGTCATCAACGAACTGCGCATGAACCCCAACCACCGCTGCCTCGGGCACTGTCTCACCGACGCCGGCTACCAGACCGGCTACATCGGCAAATGGCACCTCTGGGCCAACCAGCTCGGACACCACCACGATCCAGCGAACTCCTACACCCCGCCCGGCCCCCATCGTCTCGGCTTTGACGGCCACTGGGCCGCCTACAACTTCCACCACGACTACTACGGCACCTACTACCACACCAACTCCCCCGAGCGCATCTACTACGGCGAAGGCGTCTTCGAGCCCGACGCGCAAACAGACCTGGCCATCGAATTCCTGCGCCAGAAGAGCCAGGGGGACACGCCCTTCTCCCTGGTTCTTTCCTACGGCACCCCGCACGATCCCTGGACCCCGGAGAACGTTCCCCCCGAATACTACGGTCGCTTCGCTGATGTGGAATTCCCGCCCTCCCCCACCTATCGCCAAGGTAACGACGATCCCTACGGCGATGCCTGGTCCGACATCAAGAAGAGCCCCGAGCAGATCCAGAACTGGAAGCGCGCCTACTACGCCATGACCGCCAATCTGGACTGGAACATCGGGCGACTGCAAGCCGCCATGGCGGCACTCGACCTCGCCGAGAACACCATCTTCGTCTTCTCTTCCGATCACGGGGAGATGTTTGGTGCCCACGGCCGGATGAAGAAGAACATCTTCTACGATGAAGCCGCGCGCGTCCCGTTCCTGGTCAAATGGCCCGGCGTCACCGCCCACGGCGGCGAGTGCGATGCCTGTCTGAACTGCGTGGATGTCATGCCCACCCTCCTGGGGCTGGCCGGAATCAAGAGTCCTTCCGAAGTGGAAGGCATGGATCTGGCCCACCTTGTCCGAGGGGAACAAGGTCCCGAGCCAGCCTTCGCCTTCCTCCAGAACACCGGTGCCTGCGCCGCCTGGGAGAATGGTCACGAATGGCGCGCCCTGCGTGACAAACGCCACACCTACGCCATCTACCGCGCGGACGGCAAGGAACTGCTCTTCGACAACCAGGCCGACCCCCACCAGTCCCGCGACCTCGCGGAGAATCCCGAACACCAAGCCATGCTCGCCCGCTGCCGGCGACAACTGCGAGACAAGATGGCCGCCCTCAACGATCACTTCCCCGAATCCCTCTGGTACCGCGACCACTGGATTTCCCAGGACCGCCGCATCCTCCGCGCCGCAGCCCTGTCCTAGCCACGCCTGCCCAGGTCAATTCGGAGAGTCCATGCCAACAGAAGACATAGTCAAGAACACCAAGAAGCCGATCTACAGGAGGAAGCGGGTGGTCCTGCCGCTCTCAGTTCTTCTCTTTCTGGTGCTCTGTGACCTGGCGATTGTGTGTACTACGCATGGTGGTAGTCACAAGGTAGAAGTTGCGACATTGGATATCGATGCAGTCAGTGCTGGCCAAGACCTGATTACATTGCTGACCATCAATATGGCTCACGGGAGGAGGGATGGGAGAAATCAGATCCTCCAATCAGGGAAAGCAATTAGAGGGAATATCGACGCGATCGGCGAACTGATTGCTAGAGAGGGAGCACAACTTGTTGCACTACAGGAAGCTGACGCGCCATCTTGGTGGAGTGGGGGCTTTTCACATGTCAATAGAGTTGCAGCCTTGGGAAGCATGACATCGGCAATACAAGGCACCAATGTGAGCGGATGGGGTCTGCACTACGGGGCGGCTATCGTGAGCCAACTGGAGGTATCAGACGCTCATCAGATAACGTTCCCCAGGAATATCCCTACATTCAGCAAGGGATTTGTCGTGGCCACATGTGAATGGCCTGGAGACCAGAGCTTCAGGTTCGATGTCGTCTCCCTCCATCTAGATTTCGCCAGTGCCAAGGTGAGGTCCAAGCAGCTTTCGGTTCTGGAAAATCTCGTCACCAAGACTGATCGGCCCATCATAATCATGGGTGATTTCAACACGGATATGTCGAAATCCCTGCTGCCACAGTTCATCTCCAGAACTGGCCTGCAGACATGGAAGGCCGACGATCAATCCATTGTGACATTCCCCGCTTTGAAGTCGCGGATTGACTGGATCTTGGCTAGCTCAGAGTTCCGAATCGTGGAGCAGAGCGTACTCGATGATGTCCTGTCCGACCACAGGATACTCAAGGCCGTCATCGGACGCAGATAGGCCGCCGACACCCCCTCTCTCCCCACCCCACGTCAATCGCGACCTGGCATATGCGGAAACTGGGTAGGCGCGCCGGGCCTCGGTGCGCAAAGAAATCCCAGACGTGGCAACCACACACCGCCCCAAACCGCGCGACATCGCCCGAAAACCCGTCCACCGGGGCCCGGCGGACCTACCCGTCTGGCATACACGAGAACCAGGTAGGCGCGCCGGGCCCCGGTGCGCAGAGAACCCCAGACGTGGCATCAGAGAGACGCCCCAAACTGCGCGGCCTCAAAGGGCCTGGCATTGGGATGGCCGTGGGTCACCTACTTCCGGAGGGCGATGCCGGGGCCTTGGGCGAGGACGGCGAGGGCATGGCGGCGGTAGTGTCCGCGGACATCCTCCGAGAAGGCCTTGAGGCTCTTCTCGCCAAGGCCCTCGTGGTCGCCCAGGTTGTAGAGGACGCGGGCAAGGACAAGTTCCGAGATGCCGTTCTTGCCACGCAGGCGCGTACTGGTCAGCGCGTCCTGGATGGCATTGCCCGCTGCGCCGGGCTTCTTCAGGTAGCTGGCAATCACCTCGGTTGCGCGCGCATCGCCGAGGGCCTCCAGCGCCATGGCCAGGACCTTGATATCCTTCCA